>JAFSWV010000199.1 GCA_017444325.1 bacterium
GAAAAGGAATATGAGAAAACGATAACCCTGCGTTTGGAGAGCCGCGAAACAATTCTTCTTGAGGAAAGCGAGCCGTGACGGACATTGACGCCCTTCTGATCCTGAACCACTTGCGCGTCGGGCCTATCTCGGCCAGAAGGCTTCTGGAATTTTTCGGCTCGCCTGCGGAGATCTTCCGCTCTCTGCCAAAGGAGAAGAAGGCGCCGGAAATTGATTTTTTATCCGGCGATTATTCCCAAAGGCTCGCGAATTGGCAGAAGGAAGTCGATCTTGCCAAAGCCTGGGAAATAATCAAAAAAGAGAAGATCAGGCTGGTCACTTTCTACGATCCTGATTATCCGGAGCTTTTGAAGCAGATCTTCGACCATCCGCTGCTTTTTTACATGAAGGGTAAACTCTCAGCTAATGACAATGAAGCGCTGGCGATAGTGGGCTCCAGGGACGCCACGGAATACGGGCGCCACATCGCTTACCGCTGGGCCGCCAGGCTGGCTCAGGCGGGGATCCCGATCGTTTCCGGCATGGCGCTGGGAATAGACACCGCGGCTCATGAAGGCGCGCTGTCGGTGGGTGGGCGAACGATCGCGCTTTTAGGCTACGGCTTCGGCTACGTTTATCCCAAAGGCAACGAAAGGCTCTTCGACGAGATCGCGGAAAAAGGCGCCGTCATAACGGAGTACGCCTGGCACAGGGCGATCGGCAAAGGCTCTTTCCCGCTGCGCAACCGGCTCATCGCCGGCATGGCCAGGGCGACGCTCGTTGTCGAATCAAGGGAGAAGGGCGGGTCGCTTATTACCGCGCATTACGCCGCGGAGTACAACCGCTCGGTCTACGCCGTTCCAGGGCCTGTCACCGCTCCGCTTTCCGCCGGAACGAACAATCTCATCAGGGAAGGCGCGACGCTTGTCACGAGCCCTGAGCAGATGATAGATGAGTTCGAGCTGATGTTCCAAACGCCGCCCCAAGACCTTTCCCTGGAAGCGCGGCAGAAGGATACCGAGGAAAAATTGGAAGGCTTGGAAAAAGCGATCTTTTCCGCTTTAATGGAACCGATGACGCCGGACCATATCTCGACCTTGCTCGACGAATCCATAGATAAAGTTTCCGCTTCTTTGGTATCATTGGAAATAAAGGGCTACGTTCTGGCTCTGCCAGGCCGGAAATACGTTCGCTCGGAGACTTAAATGCGACTCCTTTTTGCCATACAGAAACTGGATAAACGATTGGGCGGAGCCGAGCGCTTCACCACGAATCTTATAAAAAGCATGCTCAAAAGAGGGCATGACGTTACGATCGCCTGCTACTCCTGGGACAAGCAGTACGAGGAGCTGGGCATCAAATTCATAAAGATCCCTAAGATAGGTTTTTTTGGCGATCCGTGGGAAGAGTATTCCAAGAGCTTAAAGGAAGAAATAGAAAAACTGGAAGTTAAGCCAGACATTGTCTGCGGCCTAACCCAGATGTATCCCCAGGACGTTCACCGCTTCGCCGGCGGCATCTACGCCTACTGGCTGCCCAAGAAATATCCCAGGACCTGGTTATTCCAGAAATTTATGCCGAGGAACCGCCGCATCCTTGAGTTTGAAAAGAAGATCTACGATCCCAAAAATCTCAAATATGCCGTGGCCATTTCCGAAATGGACAAAGCGCTTTTGAAAAAATACTACGCTTTCCCGGAAGAGCGCATAATTACGATCTACAACGGCATCGACCAGACGGAATTTCACAATAACGGCAGGGAAGAAGCCAGGCAAAAATTGACGCGAGCCAACGCGATAGATCCCTCATCCCGCATCGTGCTTTTCTCGGCCAACAATTACAAAAGGAAAGGCCTGCCCGAGGCGGTCGAAGCCATACTCAAAACGAAAGATCCCTCGAAGTTCGCGCTCGTCGTCATCGGCAAGCCTGACAAAGGCTTGAGAAGCGCGCTTAAAAGAAAAATTGGGGACAGCTTCCAAACCGTCTGGCTCTCCCGCGTTGACGACCCGGCGGAATATTACCGCGGAGCGGACATCATGCTTTTCCCCACGCACTACGATTCTTTCGCGAACGTGACCGCCGAGGCCATGCTTTGCGGTCTGCCTTTGATCACGACTAAAGACGCTGGCGGATCAGAAATGGTAACGCCCGGCGTCAACGGTTTCGTCGTGGACGACAGTTTCAAAACGCAGGAAATGGCGGAAGCCCTTGATATCCTTCTGGACGGGAAAAAGCTCGAAAGTTTCTCCCAAAACGCCCCCAACACAGCTAAAAATCTGACCCTTGACCTCTGCGCCCAGAATTTTGAGGCGCTTTTCCAGAAAATCTTAGAAGAAAAAAATTAGTTTTTTTGCTAAAATTAACTAATGTTTTTAATCTCCTAGAAGAGGTCACTTATGAAAAATCATTTTTCCATGGTGCTGGCGCTTTTCATTGCGCTTTGTACTCTCTGCGCTTCCGCTTACGAAAGGGAACTGCTTAGTATTGGGTTCGAGTCCGGCGAAGGCTATGAACTTGGTTCCGTCATTGACCAGAACGGCTGGACGCACAAGGATCCCAGGTACAATCCGGACACTTCCAAGAACGAAGTCACGGACGGCATAGGTCCGGACGGCTCCCGGGCCCTGCATCTGGAGGGCAGCTCGAACTTCGTGGGACTGAATTTTGACCTCAGCACTATGGAGTTCGACAGGAATACGGAATATCTGGTCTGGTCTTTCAAACTGCAGCCTTTTGAGGATACGGAAGGCCGAGGCGGCATAGACGGCTACTATAAGCTCGGCGTGGACGACGGGGCCAGTCATTCCTACGGGCCGCCGTCGATCTTTGAGACCAAGAACTGGAACGGCGAGAGTTTCCGCGTTTACGGCTACGATCTGGTGGCGGGCGCGAACAAATGGTATATCCTGCCCTACGAGCACGAATACGAATACAACGATATTGCCGTGACTGTTGATATGGCCAAGTACCAGATCATCTCCTGGCAGGTGGGCAGCCTCGTGACCAATGTGTCGATGGCTTTTACGAGCCAGCAGAGGAAGGATCCCAACTGGATGTCCTTCGAACTGTACGGCAACATCGACGACATTAAGCTTACGGCGGTCTCGAAGCCGGCGCCTCCTGTGGCAAAACTTGAGACCTATACAAAGACATTGCAAATAGACCGTGACGCCAAGGAGTTTTATTTCACGGTGCGCAACACCGGCACCAACAAGGTCAGCTACGTGGTCAGCATGGAAGGCGACCCGGGCTGGGTGGAGGCTGTCAACGGCGAAGGCACCATCGACGGGGAAGGCGAGAAGGAGCTCCAGTTCAGGCTGCTCAGGGATGATATGGCGGACTATTATTACCGCACCACCATCGTGGTAGACGGCGGCATGGGGGGAACTTTAACGGTCCCGCTTTCCGTGCAGTCCGGGCTGGTCTTCTATCAGGAAGATTTCTCCGGGCCGTATATGACGATAGGCGAGATCAGCGGCCAGGACCGCTGGTACACGGACAGGAGCGGAACTATTGACGGCAGCATCGGAAACGGCATGGCTTACAACAGCATGGTGGTGACGAATATGCCCTTCGCCATAGACGGGGAGCTGGCCAGGATAATCTGCTCCGGCGGCTACTACGGCTACGAATATACCGTCGATACGCCCTCCAACCTGATCGTGGCGGTGGAGTTTGATTTCTACTGGCCCAGCGACAGCCAGGCGGCGAACTTCGACGTGACCGGCGAACTGTGGAAGCACATTCCCTTCAGCTTGAACTTCAGAAAGAGCGAGGGCGACACGCTGTTCAAGGCGACGAGGGCGCAGGGCGCGGATCTGACCGGCGGCCTGGGCTCGAATCAGTACGAGTGCGACACTTGGCACCACTTAAGGTACGCCATGGACTTCCGTCAGCAGGTGGTGCCTTACATCGAAATGGACGGCGAGCGCTATGAGTTTGGCGATGATATGCCGCTGCAGACTTACGGTGGAAAAGTTTTCCGCACCTTGCATACGCTGAATCTTGGTTCCGACGGCGTGCAGAAGAACGCGGATCAGATCGATTACGTCTCCGGCGTCTGCATCGACAATCTTCGGATCTTCGAGGAGAAGCGCGATGCCAAGCCGCACATGACGGGGCCCTCTTATGTCGCCATGAAGACGGATGACTCCTGCGACGTTGTTCTGAAAAACTCCGGCGCGGAAGCCTGCCAGTTCGAGGCGGAAGTTTTGGACGACGCTCCGCTCTTTGTGTCTCCCGCCACGGGGACTTTGTCCGAGTCCTTCACCGTCAACGTGGCCATTACGACGGAGCCCGACCCGGGCTTCTACCGCTACTATGTCAGGTTCTTCAGCGAGACCGGCGGATGCGTCACCACCTTGGTGACCTGCGCCAGGGGCGGGATCTATTACACCGCGGATTTCGAGGAGCCCTATTTCCATCGCGGCAACATCAACGGCCAGGACGGCTGGACGCTTGATCCGGAGCAGAACGTCTCCAATCTGTGGGCCTTCGTGGAGGAGATCGACGGGCAGTACGCTTTGCGCTACTATGATTGCGGCGGATACAGCGGCACGCTTCTGCCGGTCTTCGTTCCCGCGGAGCAGAAGTTCACTTTCTCCTGCAGGCTCTATATCACAGGCGAGGGGCCTCACGAAGCCATCCTTTACGTCAAGCAGTTCGGTCACAACCCGCTGCAGGAATTCTGGATCTGGCGCGATAAGGATTCCGGCTGCGCCTGGCTCTATGTGAAGGGTTATGAGGAACTGGAGCTGCCGCCGGCGCCCCTGGACGAATGGTTCGATTTCTCCTACACGCTGGACATGGGTTACCAGAAGTGGCAGACCACGGACATCACTTTCGGCGACTGCGTGACAAACGTGACGGATCTTGACATTTACTTTGAGAACACCAGGGAAGGCGAGGCTGTCACGGCTCTTTCCATCTGTTCCAGCGGCGATCTTGAAGAGGAGGTTTACGCCGACATCTTCGTGGATGACATCGCGGTCTATGACGCCACTGTTCCGGAGCCGGCGATCCTTGCTCTGCTGGCGGGACTCGTTGCCCTGGTTCTCAGAAAGTGGTAAGATTAAAGAAAAATGAGGATATATTTATGAGAAAATTTTTGGGCTGTCTTATCGTTCTCCTGGCCTTTTCCGTCTGTGCCGAGGAAATGAAGATAAATGTGGGGACCGAAGTCCTCGTTCCGGAATTGACCGAGGAGCAAGTGAAGGAGGCGGAACGCCTGGCCAACATCAAATCCATGGTCTGGGACAGACTGTACCTGACCATGCCGTACCAGGACGCCACAAACGTCATGTCCAAGGCTTTGGAGTTCCAGGCTCCGGAATTCCCGTTCAAAGCGAAGGCTTATATGGTGGCAGCCTGCGACAATCTTAGCGGCAGCACCAACAAGATGGTTCTGGCAGCTCGCAGGCTTTTCTTTGACGACAAGGACCAGCTTCTGGCGATGGAGCACATCTTCAACGGCTGCACGGTCGATCAGAAAAATTACATCATGAACATGTACTCCAGGAAGTACACCATGATCCCCATACAAGCCAAGGATCACAGCTGGTTCAAGGTTGCTGATGGTATCTCCGTAGTGGTGGAGTTCATTGAGAGCAAATCGCAGATGAACATCTACGGCTGGGCTACTCCCAGCGAATACACTGTCAGGGCTATCTATTACCTTGATAAGGAATTCATCTCTTTGGTGAACCGCCAGGGGCTTGCCATGCTGCCGCCTGAGATCGCTCATCCCTGATGAAAATGAAAATTCTTTTTCTTTTAACGCTAATGACCGGCATTACTGTTTTTGCTGCTGATCCTCTGATCGTGGCCCACCGCATGGGCGCGGGCGAACGCGATGAAAACGTTCTGGCCTCCCTTGAGGAGTGCTGCTCCAAGGGCATCAAAGCCTTTGAAACAGACATCCACATCACCAAGGACGATCAGATCATAGCGACCCACGACGGCAGCCTCATGAGAAG
The DNA here is from genome assembly GCA_017444325.1 of bacterium. Taxonomy (GTDB): domain Bacteria; phylum Auribacterota; class UBA3054; order UBA3054; family UBA3054; genus UBA3054. The sequence goes on from JAFSWV010000199.1 coordinate 5,955, forward strand.
ATGCGGCGTGGAGGGCGTGGTGGAGGACATGACCTTAGAAGAGATAAAGAAGGTCAGGACTAAGGACGGGAACCCGCTGCCGACTTTGAAGGAGTTGCTAACTTTCCTGAAGGACAAGGACATCCTTATGCAGCTCGAAATAAAGTCGCCGCCTACTTTAGGAAGACTGAAAAAACTGGTCGAGGTCATGGTCAAGGAGCTTAAGGAAGCGGATTTCATTGGGGACGATCTTCTGGTCATTTCCTTCTGCCCGGATGCTCTTAGATTGACCAGAGAGGCCGAAGGCAGCATTAAAACGGGACTCTTGTGCGGCGGAAGCGACGAGAAGAACATACAGACGGCCAAGGATAACGGATGCTCCTGGATCTCCGCAGAGCTTTTGACGACCACCAGGGCTTTCGCCGATAAGGCTCACAAGGAAGGCTTCAAGCTGGCTTTGTGGACGATAAGGGCTGACAGAGACTTTATCCTGGCCAAGGATCTGGAGGCCGATGCGATCGTCACGGACTATCCGGAAAAGTACTCTAAAAGGTAAAAGGACCGCTACTTGTATTTTCAGGGCGGTTTTCATATAATACTCACACTCTCATTTTGCGCGTTGGCTGACATCTCAGCCTGGTTCGTTTCTGCGAGCCAACCATAGCGTCGCTTTCAAAGAGGACAAATGTCCTCTTAAGCTTACGGAATGGCACGCCTAAAATGGGCGTGCCTTCTTTTTTTAGGCAACAATCAATCAATTACATTTTAACTATATTAAGGAAGAATCATGGCTAATGAACTGAAGATGTCCTGCGCCCGCAGAACAGCCGGCGGAAGCTCTGTAGCCCGCAGAATGCGTACTCAGGGCGACGTTCCCGCTGTCGTTTACGGACACGGCAAAAACATCAACATCACCCTTAATTTGCACGATTTCACCCAGCTGATGAAACAGATGCACAGTGAGCACGCTGTCCTTACGCTGGACGCCGAAGGCGAAGTTGTGAACGTGCTTATCAAAGAGATCCAGCGCCACCGCGCTACCCACAACATCCAGCACGTGGATTTCGTGGTCGTTGACCTCGACGAGATCGTCACCGTCTCCGTTCCGATCATCACCATTGGCGATGCGGACGGCGTCAAGAATTACGGCGGCATCATGGAGGTCACCCTCCGCGAAGTCGAAATACAGTGCAAAGCCGGCAGCATTCCTGACGACATCACTGTGGACGTCACTCCCCTTAAGCTTCACGAAGTTCTGCGCGTCGCTAACTTAGAGGTTCCCGAAGGCGTGAAGATCCTGGCCGATCCGGAGACCCCGGTCGTCGTCATCGCTTCTTCCGCCGCTGAAGATTCCGCTGCTTCCGCCGCCGAAGGCGAAGGCCCCGAGGAACCCGAAGTCATCACGGCCAAGAAGAAAGAAGAGGAAGCCGAGCCCGAAGCGCCGAAAGGCAAGAAGTGATCTCATGATCCGCGCGATCATTGGCCTGGGTAACCCTTTGGCGCAGTACGCCAGAACTAGGCACAACCTTGGCAGGATGGCGCTGGAGGCGATGAGGGAAAAGAGCGGCCTTAAGTGGAAAAGCTATTTCTGGAAAAATTACCTCTGGTGTCAAAGCGCGGACGAGCCACTGTTAGTTCTTTCTAAAACTTACATGAACCTTAGCGGTGAAGCGGCCTACAGAGTGGCCAAAAACCGCGGTCTCAAACCGAACGAAGTTCTCATTATCCTTGACGACTGTTTTCTCCCTCTGGGAAAACTCAGGTACCGCAAGGAGGGAAGTTCCGGAGGACACAACGGTCTGGGATCGGTTCTCGAGGCCTTCGGAACCGAGGAGGTGCCTCGCTTGAGAATGGGGACCGGGATCGGCTCCTGCCGCATGGCGGACCGCGTCCTGGAAGATTTCCCGGCTGAAGATCTGCCAATGGTTGCGGCCATGACCGAGTACCTTAGCGATCTTCCCAAGCGGCTCTCCCTTAACGAAGAAAAAACAATAAATGAAATAAATAACTGGCGCGCTCCAAGTACCGGA
>JAFSWV010000200.1 GCA_017444325.1 bacterium
TCTTCGGCGACACCGCCGTGGCCGTGCACCCCGAGGACGAGCGCTACAAACATCTTATCGGCAAAAACGTCATCCTGCCATTGGTCAAGCGCCCCATTCCCATCATTGGCGACGCGCTCTTAGTGGACAGGGAATTCGGCACTGGCTGCGTAAAGGTGACGCCCGCCCACGACCCGAACGACTATCTCTGCGGCAAGAGGAACAAACTTCCGGAAATAAACATTCTCAATCCTGACGGCACGCTTAACGAAGTCGCCGGCCAGTTCGCCGGCATGGACCGCCTGAAAGCGCGTCCTCTGATCGTGAAAGCCCTGGAAGAGAGCGGCGACCTTCTGAAGACCGAGCCCTACACGACTCAGGTCGGCCATTCCGACCGCTCCAAGACGCCGATCGAACCATATCTCTCCGACCAGTGGTTCGTCGTCATGGCCGACATGGCGGAAGCCGCCATGGAAGCGGTGAGAAGCGGCAAGATCCAGTTCCATCCCGCCCGCTTCGCCAAGTCTTATCTTGACTGGCTGAGCGAAAAGCGCGACTGGCCCATCAGCCGCCAGCTCTGGTGGGGGCATAGGATCCCTATCTGGTACGTGAAAGGCGCTACTGAAGAAGATTTGAAAGCGGCTTTTGACGGAAACGAAGAAGTGAGCTACCGCTATGACAAAGAGCATTCTCAGTGGCTGCTCTGCTCATCGATCGAGGATTTCAAACCTGAAACGAAGCTTCCCAAGGCCGAGATCAAGCAGGAAGAGGACGTCCTGGACACCTGGTTCAGCTCCGCCCTCTGGCCGCACTCCACGCTCGGCTGGCCGGATAAAAACGAAAGATTCGAGACTTTCTACCCCAACAGCGTCCTCATCACGAACCGCGACATCATCAGCCTCTGGGTGGCCAGAATGGTCATGACGGCGCACTTCAACACGAATAACGTGCCCTTCAGAGACGTCATGATCCATGTGACGATCCTGGACGGCATGGGAAAACGCATGTCGAAGTCGAAAGGCAACGGAGTCGATCCCGAGGACATCATCGCGCAGTACGGCGCGGACGCCCTCAGGTTCTCCATGACGCAGATGTCAAGCGACACGCAGGATATGCGCGTGCCTGTCCAGTACAAATGTCCGCACTGCGAGACGCTCTTCCCGCAGACGGAAAAGAACATGAAGGCCGAAACGCTCGCCTGCCCCTCCTGCAAGAAGACGATGGCGACGCGCTGGGCCAACGAGGAGACGCAGAAGAAGGAAGGTTTGGCGCTTCTGACGGGCGCGAAATTCGAGATCGGCCGCAACTTCGGCAACAAGATCTGGAACGCCTCGCGTTTCGCCATGCTGAACCTTGACGCCTCCACTCCTCTCTATACTTTGAAAGAACTGAAAGCTGCTTTGGAAAAAGGAAGCGTTGCGCCTCTCAACGCCGACGAGGAATGGATCCTCACGCGCTTGGAAGAGACCGTAAAGGAAGTGACGGCGGCCATAGAAGGCTACCACTACCATGAGTACGCCAACAAGATGTACGACTTCATGTGGAATGAGTTCTGCGACTGGTATCTCGAGGCTATCAAGCCTGTCTTGAGGCAGGAAGGGGAAAAGAAAACGGGAAGCCAGGCGGTTCTCGCCACGGTCATCGAGACGGCCCTGAGGCTGCTGCATCCCATGATGCCTTTCGAAACGGAAGCGATCTACGCGAATCTGCTCGCCATCACCGAAAAGAAGCGCCCGATGCTGATTACAGCCGAGTGGCCGGAAGCTGCCGGCAATTGGTGCGACGAAAAGCGCCTGGCTTACGTCATGCGCAAATACGAGCTCATCAGTTTGGGCCGCAGCATGCGCAGCGCCTTCAATATCGGCCCCGGCCAGAAAGCGTCTTTCGTCCTGCGTCCCGAGAACGCCGAATTGGAAACTTTCCTGGAAGGCGAACGCGAGACTTTGACGCGCTTCCTGACGGCCGGCGAACTTACGATCAGTTGCGGCTTCAAGCCGGAGGGCGCCATGCCCTGCCAGGTCGCGCCGGAAGTAGTGATCTACCTTAAGCTCGACGGCTCGGTAGACATTCCCGCCGAAAGGAAGAAAGTTGAGAAGCAGCTTAGCGAGGTCAGCGGCTATATCGCTTCTTTGGAAAAGAAACTTGGCAACGAGAGCTTCACATCCCACGCGCCCGCAGAAGTCATAGAAAA
>JAFSWV010000201.1 GCA_017444325.1 bacterium
GGCATCATCGGCATGGGCAAGATCGGCGTGAAAGTCGCCGAGATGGCGACGACTCTGGGCATGAAGATAATCTATTATCCTCTCAGGGACGAAGAGCCTGTTGACAAGTATGAGGCTGTCACCATAGAGGACCTGATGAGGCGCAGCGACGTTCTTTCCGTGCACGCCCCGGCCACTCATCAGACGATAAATCTCATCACCAACAAGATGATGAAGATGATGCGTCCTACGGCCTGCGTCATGAATTTCGGCGGCGCCGGCATCATAAACGAGGAGGACCTGGTCCAGTGCCTGAACGACTACACTATTTCCGGCGCGGCCAGCGACACCTTCAGCCAGGAACCGCTGCCTTTCAACCATCCTTACTTCCAGGTCAACGACCCTGACAAGATCATCCTTACCCCGCACATCTCCTGGGCCAGCTATGAATCCAGAGTTGAACTGGTGAAGATGATAGCCAAAGAGATCAAAGCCTTTAAAACGAAATAAGCCTTGCTATGGCTGAAAACAAAAAAAGGATCCTCTTTGTGCACCATGGTTCCGGAATGGGGGGCGCTCCGCAGCTCCTCTTGGAACTGTTGAAGCACCTTGACAAGGAAAAATACGACCCCAACATCTGGTGCATCAGGAAAAGCTCCGCTTCCGATCTTTTCGAGAGAAGCGGCTACAAAGTGATCATCGATCAGAGGGCTATTCCTTTCCTGCACATCTCCGACGGCTTTTACGGCATCAAGAAGCCGCACCTTATCTTTCGCATGACGAAAGGCCAGTTCACTTCCTACCGCACGGCCAAACGCATCTTCAAGGAAGTGAATCCTGACCTCATCCACATCAATACCATCGTGGTCCCCGGCATCCTCAAAGCGGCCCACGCCACCGGCAAGCCCGTAGTCGTAAACGTCCTGGAAGTTCTTTCCCACGGCTACGTCGGCTTCAGAAGGATGCTGATGCGACACTACACGAAGCGCTGGGGCAACGCTTTCGTCTTTATGCTTCCCAGCGAGCACCGCCGCTGGAGGATCAAGCCTGAAGTTCCCACCACCGACGTCTTCGACTTCATCGACGTCAAGGAATACCAGAACGTTGAGCCCGACGCGAATTTCAGGAACACCTTGGTAGGGGACGATCCCGACAAGAAACTTATCGGCTACTTCGGCCGTTTCACAAGAGCAAAGGGTGTGCACAAACTTCTGAAAGCCGCCGCTCTTCTCAAAGCCCGCGGCGTCAATTTCCACCTCGCCTTAGTCGGCCCCATTGAGCTTCCCAAAGAATATCCTCTTTGGCGTCGCCTTACCAACATGCTCTCCTGGTCCGACAAGCTCAGGGCCCTTACCGACAAGCTCGGCATCTGGGACAAAGTCACGTACTGCGGTCCTTCTACGCATGTCGATCCGCTGGTTTCCGCCTGCGATGTCTTAGCCGTGCCTTTCCTTGAGCCGCACTTCTCACGCCTTATTGCCGAAGCAAGCTCCGCCGGCAAACCCGCCGTCGCTTTCAACATCGACGGCCCTGGCGAAGAGATCATTCCCGGCGAGACCGGCCTTACCGTCAAGCCTTTCGATCATAAAGCTCTTGCCGACGCGCTGCAACGCCTCATAGAGGATGACGAATTGAGAATCAATTGCGGCAAAGAAGCCGCTGAATTTGCCAAGAGGAGCTTCGATGCGGAAACCAACGCCAGGAAGGTTTTCGCGCTCTACGACGCCCTGGGAGTTTAATTATGGATCTCCCTCTGCCTCTCAGTTTACGGAAGCTGGGCCTCTGGCACGGTCTGGTCTGGGTATTGCGTCTTGAAGGCAGCAAGACTTACTATCTCTATCTCGCTCCCAACCCCATAAACGCCATTCTCATATCTGATTCTTCTCCCAAAGAAGAATACCCCGAGGCGACTGATCAGCTCGGCACCTTAGCTCTAACCTTAAGAGACATCGAGCTTAAAAAGATCGTCTATCATCCCGAGACCTCGATCATAACCCTCTACTTCTCAGACCGAAGGATACTGCATCTTCACTTCGCCGGCGCTCACGCCACGCTCTTAGATGAATGCGGCATAGTGGAAGCCACCAACTGCAAAAGGCTGAAAGCCAAGGAAGCCTATACCCCTCCTCCCGACAGAACGACAGGCTACGAGTGGCAGACGATAACTTTCCCGGAGCTGAAAGAAAAAGCGGAGCAAATTGAGATAAGCAATCTCAAAGAAGCTCTCACCAGGAAACTGGAAAAAGA
>JAFSWV010000202.1 GCA_017444325.1 bacterium
GCTGTCGCGGTAAGCTTGGTAAATATTGCCCATTCCGTTGCAGAAGCGCGCGCGGGTGACCTCGTTGGTCAGCTTCTCGTACTCAGTTATCACCTTGCTGATCTCGGGGCGCTGCCTTTTGGCGCGGAAAAGACGGACCACGGCAAACCGCCAGTCCCTGCTGATGTCGCTTCCCTTGTGATACGGCAGGCGGCGCAGCATGGTTATGCACTGATCGTAGCGGCTGTTGCGGTAGAGCAGGTAAATATATTCGAGAAGCGCCGTGTTGTCGTCTTTGGATATGTTGTCGTAGATATTGTAAGCCTCTTTCAATCTCTGCATGCAAACGAGAAGCTGGGCTGCCTGGCGGAGATAATAGGAGGAATTGGCGCGGTTTAGAATTCCGCGCTTTCTTAGATTGGAAAGCGCCGTATCGCGCATGTCGTCTTCGCTGACCTTCAGGACATAGTAGTGAAGATGCATGAAGCGGGAGTCCTGGTCCTCGGCGTTGAGAGCGAACTGCCGATTCTCGATGTTGGGATCTTCCTCAAGAATGTCGGCGTACAACGCCTTCGCCTCTTCCGGCAGGTCGAAGCGCATTAGCGCCGAACCTTTTTCCAAGCGCCAATAATTGCGTTCTTCCACGGTCTCCGCCTCGTCTATAAGCTTGTCGTAACTTGCTATCGCCTCGAAAATGGCGCCGCTTTTTTCCGCAGTCTTGAAGAGCAGACTAATACCTTGCTCTTTGGCTTCCCTGGAAAATTCTTTGCTGAAAAGACGCTTTGCCCACAAAGAGGCGTTCACCGTTTGGTCATAGCGGATGAGAAGCAAGGATATGCTGATGTAGGTCTGCTCCCTGATGGCATTGGCAAAATCGCTTTTTATCAAGCCCTTGTTCTCATTTTCATCCAAAGATTTCAGGATGGCGTAATAACGGGAAATGACAGTCTCGCTGTCGCTGGTGAAAGCCTCCAGCCCTGTCTTCTCGACCCAGACACGATAAAAGGGGATCCCTTTTGAGCGTTTGGCGTAAAGCTTCATGGCTCTGTCATAATGAGCGGCTATCTCGCGCAGGCGGGTCGGATCGCAAGCTTTCAAATATTCCGCCATCATAGCCTCCCACTCCGGCGAGTCGCCCTCTATTGCTTCAGCATCCAGTGCGATCCTTTTTACATCCTCAAAACGTTTTTCCTTAATAGCTTTGCGCAAGAAGAAATATGTCCTGGCCCAGATGACGGAATAATCCTGGGAAACGGGAGTTTTAAGAGAACGCTCCAAAACCAACGCTTCGTGAAATTCGTCATAGTTTGAGAAACGCGCAGCGACGCTCTGCGGCGCTTTGATAAGAAGCCTGGCATACGCTTCTCTATGAAACGCATTGGAGAAAGCGCCCTGTTTGAAAGCGTTCAAAAGCTTTTCCCACTTTGGCAAGGAGGCTTCATCGCCGTCAAACGGCAGCGGCAGCTCGAGGTTCCCTTTCAGGAGGTTTGAGACAAGGTAAGCGTTGGTGGGGGAAACTGCCATTTCCTTGGCGTTGGTGACGACCGTCCCGTCCTCGGCTTTCGTTATGTCGAGTTTTCCAATCTCCTCCAGGAAGACCGGAGCCTTCCAATCGGCAGGCTGTTCAATCTTGGTTCCTTCCTTGAAACGCAGAATAAGCGGCGCGTCGGCATACAGGTCGGCGCAGCCGGCGTAAGCTTCCAAAGAGGCCTCCTTCGTGAAAGAAAGCCCGGATTCCGAGGAACCGCCTTTGTTTTCGCTTCCGCTTTTTTCGCAGGCGGTCAGGAAAAGGATAAGAAAAAGCCAGCAGAGCCTAAGCATTGATTCCCTCCTCCGAAAGCGTTGTTTCTTTCTTGTAACCAAAGGCCAGCCTTATGACAAGGTAGGGAATGGAAAGCACGCTCAGAACGTAGAAAGGCGCCGACAAAGGAGCGTAGCGCTGCTGGATCAAAAACAGGATCGCAAAACAGCAAATGGAGAACACTCCGCAGGCATCCTGGGAACGCAGCTTGCCAAGCTTGTACATAACGAAAGTAAGAGCCGCGCAGACAAAGGGGACCGCAGGAGCCCATTTGATCAAAAATCCGGCATCTTCACTGAAAGCTTGGTAAGCCGCAAGTCCGTTTGAGACGAAGAACCGCATCTGAATACCGTAGATCTTCAAAACGAACGGCGCAAAAGCCATGATAGCCAGGGCGTAAACGCCGAGCGCCAAACCTATATTCGGGATCCTCACATGGAAAAACGTCCTGTACGGATGCTGGTTGAAGATCCTGTCAAGCATCCTCTGTATGTATTTGACAAACTTTTCCCTGAGATCCTGGTGGTTTGGCATAAGAATATAGACTGCTCCCATGACCAAAACCAAAGCCATAGAACGCAGAATGATCATAAAGAAAGTCCGCATATGCATGTCGCGCTGCACAGCGAATGAATAGATCATAAGCGAAACAACCGCAAAAGTGACGCCGACAGCTATGATGATGCCGAGAAAAACATAAACGTCTTTTATGTGGCTCTCGCCCTTGACCAAGATCCTCGGCTTAATTTCGGAAGACAAGAAATAAGGCGATCTGTGATGCTTTGGAACGATCGCATATCTTATGAGAAGGGCCGCTAACTGCGCTCCAAACCACCACTGCAAAAGCACTGTCTCCGTGAAAAAGCAGTTGAAGAGCATCATGATCGAGGAAAGGAAGTAGAGCGCCCAGGTAAGGTAGGTGTTGAATTTAAGGGCGGAGAGAAGCCTGTCCCAGTTGAAGAGGACAAGCGCGGCCGTGAAAGCGCAATTAGCCCAGTTCTGCAGCGGCATGCAGGCCAAGAGAAGCGAAGCCGCAAGCCCGACATATTCGTTCACGCAGGCCGCCCCGACCCTGTAAACCATTATGCAGGCCAAGGCCGCGCCGAGAGCGTAAACAAAATAAATGCCTTTGGTATCAGGCAAAGCGTCGTCGTGGTGCATCGCATAGAAGGTCATCTGCTCAAGCCAGGAAGCGGAATGCCTAAGGCAGCATTTCGTAACGGACAAAAAGTCCTGCTCGGCGGCATAGGGGATCGAAAGGCCGCTGTTCATGAGCATGTTGGGCGTAACGGGCTGGAAGCGCCCGGAATAGCAGCGCCAGAAAGCAAATGCCGCAAAAACAAGCGACAGTCCGATCAAGGCATAGGTTTTCCAACCTACTGAACGCATTTGATCTCCAGTTTTTGCAATCCTAAGTTACGGTCCAATCCTTTGCCTTCGTCCCTGTCGTTGGTGAAGCGGAGCGTGAAAAGCGCAGGCGTTTTTTTGACATTGAACGTCATCTCGTAAGGCTGGAAGCGGCGGTTTTCAGAAATAACCTTAAGACTTTCCGTCTCATCGTTAAGCCAGATCTCCGCTTTACAGGCCGGATCGAAATTCATCTCTTTGGCCTTTTCGTGGTCTGCCCCTTCGTCCCTTGCGTAGAGCGTCATAGTATATTTGCCTTCCGGAAGCCATATATACCCGGAGACGCTGCGGCCGTTCAGCATGACCATCTCTTCGCCGGTCCTTTCGACCTGGGCGTCCTCCATGGGAACAAGCCAATAATTGCACGGCAGCGTGTAGGTCTTCGTGTCGTCTTGCCTGAACTGCCCGGCCAGGAAAGCCGCATTGGGATGATCAGGGTAATTGAAGCTGAAAGTCTGGAGATAATTGCGCGAAAGCACCATGTTGCCGGACAACGCATGCATCTTGGAAAGAAGATAAAGCAAGTAGTTGTTCTTCTGGGCGCCCTGCATAACGTTAACAAGATTCTGCGTGACCGATCCCGTCGCGAAACGATAATTCTTGTCCAGGGAATCGATGTAAAAAGTTGCTTGGAAAAACTGCGTGCTGCCAATGTATGCGCTGATCAGAGCCTCGGTCTCGAGGTTTCGGCGACTGTTCAATTCTTCGACGGCGGTCCTTCCCATTTCTTCCCACTTGCGCTCGCCGGCATAATATCCAAGTTTATACACTTTGGCGGCTTCTTCATCGCAAAGCGAAAAAGCGCGCATAAGCTTGTCATAAGCATCCCGCTCTTTTTCAACGGCTTTCAACCTGTTCATGTCGCGAGATAAAAAGCGAGTGTTTTTAACAGCAACCCCGACCCTGGCGCCGCCGAAAACAAGGGCATAGGCGGAAAGAATTACAAAAGCAAGGACGACCGTCTCGTAGCTCAGGCTGAAACCCCTGGCCCTCGCAGCATCGTCTTTCCCTGAATCGTGCGCCCCGGGAGCGCAGAAACGCGACAGGGTGAAGAAAATCACTATGGCTGCCAAGGGCTTCACGCAGGTAAGGGCCACGTAGAGCAAAGCGTTCCCGTTCCTCAGCATGCCGATCGTTTCCGAGGCCGCCAGGAAAAGCAAGCCCACCAATATCACAAAATAGGCCAGCCATTCGCCAAGCGGTATCTCCTTGGCGAAATTTTTGAAGATCTGGCGGTTGAAAAGCAGTTTGACAGCGATCGCAACAAAACACAAAAAAGCGAAAAAAAGGGTAAGCACTGCATAAAAATACCTTATAGGCGCTATCTCCTTCGTCGGGTCAATTCCACCCGAGGTCAGAGGGTCGCAAGCATAGATAAGGAAGATAACGCAAATGCCGAAGGCTGCTCTGCACCAAAGGGCTTTGGAAAAATCCTTGCGGTAGTAGAGAAGCAATGAAAGGATGAAAACGCCGAGGACAGCCAGTCGCACATATTCCTGTATCGTCAAAAAATAGACGCAGGGCAAAGATAACAGGAAGATCGCGAGTATACTTGCCAGGCAGATCGTGCGGCTCTTGTTGCTCATAAAGGCTCCTTAGCTTTTCTTTTCGTTGTCCTTGTTTTCTTTGCCGGCCGTTTTGGAGGCCTCCCTCTCCTTCAAAAGCTTCTCGTAAGCCTCCAGGGCCTTGCGGCGGTTGTCGGCGGGATTGGCGGCAGCGGTCTTAACTTCTTTCTTCTTGTCGTCGTCGCTCTTGTAAGCGCTTTGATAGGCGCTCTTGTAAGCGCTCTTGTAAGCGCTTCTGTAAGAGCTGCGGTACGCGCGGTAAGAGCGGTAGTAAGAGTAGGTGTAACCGTAGCGGTAGTAACCGCCGCGGCTGATGTCCACGTTGTTCAGGATGATGCCGAGGACGTTGATGTTGATCTTCTTCAATTGCATCACGCAGTTCTTGACCTGATCCCTCGGCGTTCTGTCGCCGTTGGCCACCAGCAGCGCCGCGTCGGTGTGCTGGGCGATGATGGCGGAGTCCGTCACGACCATGTAAGGCGGCGCGTCAACGATAACGCGGTCGTAATGTTCGCCGGCCCACTTGATCAGTTCTCCCAATCTCGGGGAGTTGAGAAGTTCGACCGGCACGGGAGGCGTATGTCCGGCGTTGATGATGTCAAGGTTCGTCATGGTCGTCTTGCTGACAAGGTCGCCTATTTCTTTCATGCCGACCAGATAGGCGGAAAGACCGCCTTCGTTTTCCAAACCGAAGATCTTGTGCACGCGGGGACGGCGCATATCAGCATCTATCAAAAGAACCTTGTCGCCGGCTGCCGCCATGACCTGGGCGACGTTGGATGCGGTCGTCGTCTTACCTTCGCTCATAGCCGAACTCGTAATGACCATCGTCTTGATCGGCTTGGAGCTTGAGAAGAGGATGTTCGTCCTGATCGACTGGTAGCTTTCCGTAATGATGCTCTTGGGATAGAATTCCACGATGCGCTCCAGCTCCTGGACATTGTTGCTCTTAAGCATCTTGGGGACCGTGCCCATGACAGGCAAGTGAATGAAGCGCTCGACGTCGTCGGGCGTTTTCAGCGTATCGTCCCAGTATTCGAGGAAGAAAGTCAGACCGAGGCCCAAAAGCAGTCCTATGACCAAGCCCATGATAAGGTTGTTGACAGCGTTGGGCTTGATGGGGGAAGTCGGCGTTTCGGCATAGTCCACGATTCGGACGTTGTAGTTTTTCATATTGCTGCCGAGGGCAAACTTGGAGACCAGGGAGAGAAGATCGCTGTACTGGCTGCGGATGGACTCCACCTGCATTTCGCGGACCTTGACGTTCTTCAAGATCTCATCCAGGGAGACGATGGCGGCTCGTTTGGTCGCAATGTCGCGGTTAATTTTGCCGTTGGCTTCCTTCAGCGTATATTTTTCCGTATCGGATAGGTCTTTTTCGTCAAGACGCGCCATATTGTTTTGCAATTCATGCTGAAGCTCGGCGATCTCGGTGTTCAGAAGTTCAATGTGACCGGAGATGTTCTGGAAGTTATTGGTGCTCTTGTATTCGAGCAGAGCCTGTTCCTCGGCGATAAGATCCGCTTTCTTGGCGTTGGCTTTGTCGTTCATCTGCTCGTAATAGAGGCCCATGACTTTCATGCGGCTCTGGATATTGAAGCGGATGTAGGTTTCGGCCAGCGTGTTCGCGTAGATGGCCGCGCGCTTCTTATCCTCATCCTCCACATAGAGCCAGACCAGGTCGGTGCGCATTTCGGACTTCAGCGAGATCTTCTTGGAGAAGGCCGTGATCAGCTGCGCGTCCGTCGCCCTGCGGTTGGGGAGAGAAAAAGAGGCCAGGGTATTCGTCCTCAAGGTCTCAAGAGTGTTTTTGATGAGGTTGCGGCTGTAGAACATCTGGATCTGCGTCTGCCTCAAAGCATAGGCACGCTGGTCGCTGACCCTGTTGTTGTCAATGATATTGTTGTCCTGAGGCTCGATGCACAAGAGGACTTTGCCCTGATAGATCTTGTGCATGTTGAGGGTGATCGCAACGGCCAAACCGGTCGTGATGACCGTAATGATGAAGATCAGAGGCGCGTATTTGGTAAGTACTTCAAAGTAATAGCGGATGTCCCGCTCTTCCGTCTTGGCTTCCCAATTTTGCTGTTCGTTCATAGTAGATCTGGTCTTTTAGGGTTTATGATATTAAATTATTTTTCAAAAGGATCGAAATCGTCGCGTTCGCTCTCGGGCTCGTAGCCCAGGATCTTGCACGGCGTTTTCCAGGTAAGTTCGTAGAGGAGATTTGAGCCGAACTTCTTGGCGACGTGTTTGCAGCCCAAAAGGTACTGCTCGTAATATTCCGGGCGGTGGGCGTCGGACGCAAGCGCGTCGGCGAAGCCGTCCTTCAGTATCTTTTCCGCCGTGTCCATGGCGCTCATGCCGTAATGGCCCATAAAGCTCGTGGCGTTCGGCATGATGAGCGCCCCCCGGTTCTGCAATTCCCCGGCGACTTCGGGCTTGCGCTGGACAAAGTAGAAACGTTCAGGATGAACGATGATAGGACGATATCCCGCAAGAGAAAGCTGGAAGACCGCCGCGATAGCCGACTGACTGTTGACGTCGGCGGTGAATTCTATGAGGGCGTATTTCCCTCCCTTGCCTATCAGCGAAACGCGGCAAGTTTTGAAAAGAGCTTCAACTTCCGGATAGAATTCCGTCTCGAGCGCACAGGAAAGGGAGAGGGGCAGGAGATTTTTATCGCGCAGCTCTTTTGTCTTGGCGAAAGCTTTGCCTATCAATTCGACGTCCGGGGAGAGGCTGTTTCTGTGATGCGCCGTGGCGTTGATATGCACAACATAGGCTTTCAAGGCAGCTTCCATCATTTCAAGCGTCATGGCCTCGTCCTTGCTGCCGTCATCGACGTCAGGAAGGATGTGGGCGTGAAGGTCAACTTTCGGGAAGAGCTCCTCTTCCTTCGTTTCTTCCTTCTTCTTGTGCCAGAAATTGAAAAGCGCCATTATTTTCAGATCTTGACTTGGTCCAGTTTTCCCAGAGCGTAGAGAATGGCCGCCTTCTCGACGTGGCGGCGGTTCTCCGCTTCCTGGAAGACGCGGGAATTCTTGCTCTCTATGACGGAGTCGGTGATCTCCTCGCCCCTGTGGGCTGGGAGACAATGCAGGACTATCGCGTCAGGCGAGGCGAGCTTCAGGCAGTCGTCGTCAAGGCAGAAACCTTCGAAAGCTTTCATCTTGGTGGCTTTCTCGTCTTCCTGGCCCATGCTGACCCAGACGTCCGTATAGAGAACGTCGGCGCCCTTGGCCGCCGCCTTGGGATCGTTTACGATGTTTATCACGGAGCCTGTCGTGGCTGCGATCGTTTTGGCTTCCTCGATTATCTCTTTGGGCGGCTCAAAGCCCTTGGGGCAGCCGACCGTCATGTTGGCGCCGGTCATGGCCGCGCCGAACATCAAAGAGATGCAGACGTTGTTGCCGTCGCCCAAATAGGTGATGTTTATGCCTTTCGTTTTGCCAAAGCATTCCTGGATGGTAAGGAGATCGGCGAAAGCCTGGCAGGGATGTTCCTCGTCGCAAAGCGCGTTGACGACGGGAATAGAGGCGTAGCGGGCGAACTCATCCAGAGTTCCGTGGGAGAAAACGCGCATGGCGGCGATCGTCACGTTCCTGGAAAGATAGCGGGCGATGTCTTTAACCGCTTCGCGGACGCCCATCTTAATTTCGTCCGGACGCAAAACCAGCGCGCGGCCGCCCATTTCCTCGGCGGCCAACTGGAAGCTGACGCGCGTCCTGAGGCTCGGCTTTTCAAAGATCAAAGCGAGCGTCTCGCCCTTCAAAAGGTCGTTTTCCGGTTCTTTCTTCAGAGCAGCGGAGACTTTCAAAATTTTTTCCAGCGTCTCCGTGCTGAGATCTGTCATCCTGAGCAAATTCTTGTGATCTGCCATAATTAATTCTCCCAACGTAATATTTTGTTCTTTTAGGTAATTTAAGATTATACCAAAAACGGCTTTGAAAACATAGGGACGATTTCTCCAACTCAAATCAGCCTTTTTGCTAAAATATTAGCGGATAAACTTAAGGAGAAAAAGCATGTCAAAGATCAGTTTTTGCCTTGTTGTTTTAGCGACGATATCTCTTAGCCTTACCGCTTGCGAAAAAGAAAAGCAAGCCGCTAAGACCATTGACATAAAAGGCGAACCTTTATTCGAAGCAGAGAACATCGCCGTCGTAGCAAAAACTTCCAAATACGCCGAAACGGACGCGCTCTTAAAGCAAGTGGAAGCTGAGACAAACGTGGCGATACTGGCGCAGCTGGCGACTCTGCTCAGCAAGACGACGAGCCGCGGCCCCTCTGTCAGAGCGGCTTTCAGAAAAATGCTCAAAAGCGAGAACGCCGACCTCAGAGCAGAAGCCCTCTGCGCGCTTGAGGACTACGCCGGCGTTAATTTCATGATCGATGACATGACGCCGCTTCTCAAAGACGAGAACGAAGACGTCAGGGACGCCGCCATGGAAACGATTGCGGACTATTGCAAAGGCCGCAAGAAATACCAGATACTTATAGACTGCCTCGACAGCCAATACACCGACGTCGTTGAGAACACTGTTTTCAACCTCGGTTTTTACACCGACGCGAATTACGAGACCGCCGAGGACTGGAAGAAATGGTGGGCTGAGAACAAAGACACTTTCGTGCCCAACGATTAGTTGTTCCTCTTGTCGGCCAATTGCCCGCAGGCTCCGCCTACCGTGCCGCCAAGGCTGCGCCTTACGGTGACGTTCATGTCGCGCTCCCTCAGATAATTCACGAAGCGCTCCAAATTTTCTTTCGCGCTGGGCTTGAATTCTCCGCCCGGAACGTCGTTTAGGGGAATGAGATTCACTTTGCAGTCAAAGCCGGAAAGGAGACCGCACAACTCTTTCGCCTCCTTTACTCCGTCGTTCACGTCTTTTATCATGGCGTATTCGAAAGTGACGAGCCGTTTCGTGGCGGCGAAATATTTTTTCAGAACGGGCAAAAGCTCCTTTATTTCCGAGGGCGCCCGGGGAATGAGCTGCCGGCGCAATTCCTCCCTGGGAGCGTGCAAGGAGACCGCCAGGTTCATCTGCGGAAAATCGGCGGCAAATCTTTCTATGCCAGGAAGGACGCCGACCGTCGAGACCGTCACCCTTCTCGACCCGATGCCGAAACCGTCCTTGCAAATATTGAGAAAAGCTTTCAGCGCCTTATAATTGTAAAAAGGCTCGCCCATGCCCATGATGACAAGGTTTAGGCTTTCGGATCCGGAAGGCGGCAGCGAGCAGCGCAGGCTGTCCGCCATTTCGCCGGCCGTAAGATTTCTCTTAAGACCGTGGCGCCCGCTAAAGCAGAAGCGGCAGCCCACAGGACAGCCGACCTGAGTGGAAAGGCAGACGGTATAATGTCCTTCCATCGGCATCGTCACGGTCTCCGTGACAAAGCCGTCGCGCAGAAGCAGCGTTTGCTTTTGAGAGCCGTCCGGAGAGGGCTTCGCTTCCTCCAGGGAAAGGCTCAGAAAGGAAAAATTCCGCTCCAATTTTTCCCGCAGCGCTTTGGGAAAATTCGCCAGTTCCTGAAAACTCTTGACTTCCGGACGCTTGAAATACCAGTCCGTTAGCTGGCGGAAGCGGTAGGGTTTTTCGCCCGCTAATGAAAACCAACTCTTTAGAGGCTCGTAGAGCTCTTCCGAAATAGAAGGCAGCGCATCCATTTACTGCAAAGTCAAAACGCGGTATTTGTTCGTGCAGGGCTCGAAGGCGTGGGGCGCGTTGACTTTTTCCGGCTTGCCGAAAAAGCCTCTGCATTTTTCGCCGGTCGCGGCCTCCCAATAGCCTTGCGCGGGCAGGAAGAGTTCGTCGTAAGACAAGGTCCCGTCGGCGGTCTCAAGCACCACCTGGCTTCCGCTCTCGTAGGCTTTCTTTATGCGGCTGGTTTCAGGGCAGAATCCGCCCAGAGAGTGCGAGAGCACCTTCCAGGCCAGGGGCGGAATATCGGGCGCCACGACGTTCTGCAGACGCGATGCGGGGCACTTGTAAACTATTCCGGCGTCCTCTAAGAAAAGCAGCCAGACGTCGTTGTTGCCGAGCGCGGAGAAAAAGGTGTAACCCATGTATTTCAGGCGCCAGCGGATCGATTTATCCGGCTGCCAGAGCGCCATGGCCGCGATCTTCTGATTCCCGTGGTCGGGCGTTTCTATCGCCAGATCGACGCTGTAGCGGAAGACGCTGTCGGCGTTTTTGCTTTTGTTTTCCCTGATCTCTTTCAGCGCGGTTTCCTTCCGGTCGGGACCGAAAGCGGGCGTATCGTCCGGCTCGGGCTTAACTGTCGCGCAGGAAACGAGCAGGAAAACAGAAGCCAAAAAAAGCAGCAGCTTACTTTTCATACTCGGCCGCCTCCTCTTTCGTCAGGGCGAAATGCCGCTTGTTGTAAAGGGCCAAAAGCGCGAAGACGACCGCCATGAAAACGTGCCGCCGCATAACGAGAGAGACCGCCGGATGCTGCCCGGTCCGCCAGATCATTAGCGCAAGGAAAACGAGCAGCACAAAGCAGAGGATCGTGTACTGGCGCTTTCTGGAAACGATGTTGGGCACTTTCTTGACCGAGGAGGCCAGAAGCCCTGTAAAATAGACGCCCAGGACGAGAAGAATGTCGAGCGCGAAAGGCGCCGCCTGGCGCGTCGTCTCGATCTTTTCAACTTTTACGGGATCGTCTTTGGCCGTATATAGCGCCGCGGCGTAAAGAAGGTGCCCCGCGGCGAAAAACAGCGCCATTACGATCGCCAGACGGACAAAGTGAGCAGGCCGCATCTAATTACTTTTTCCAGAGGCCGTGCAGGTTGCAGTAGGCCAGGGCCTGGATGACTTCGTCGCCGGGCAGGAGAGGGAATTCCGCCTTCGGTTCGTCGCTGGGAGTCAGAGCCTTCCTCTGGTTGCCGTTCTTGGTCTGGATAGCGATCCATTCGATGTAGTGGGCTTCCGTCATGGGGTGCGCCACGGAGCCCACGGTCACGGTGACTTTGGATCCTTCGACGGAGACGACCGGCACGTGCTTCTCAACCGCCGCGTCGGTGGTGTTGGGAACGAGTTCCTCCATTTTTTCGCCGCAGCAGACGACGGGAACGCCGCTGGCCTTGGCGAAAGCAATGATGTTGCCGCAGTGTTTGCACTGGTAGAATTTCAGTTCGGTCATAGTTGAACTCCTTTTTGCGTTAAATTTTCAGCTTATGATGGAACAGTTGGCTTCGCCCCTCAGAACTTTCGCAATGTTTCCGGGAGCGCGCATGTCGAAGACCATGATCTTGATGCCGTTCTGGCGGCACATCGTGATGGAAGTGAGATCCATGACGTTCAGGCGTTTTTCCAGAACTTCGTCGTAAGTAAGTTCGGGAAGCCTTTTGGCCGTAGGATCCTTTACGGGATCGGCGGTATAGACGCCGTCCACTTTCGTGCCTTTCATGACGACTTCCGCGCCCACTTCGGCCGCTCTCAGAGCCGCCGTCGTGTCGGTAGAGAAGAAGGGGTGTCCCGTGCCGCCTGCGAAGATGACGATCTTGCCCTTACTGAGCCATCTTTTCGCTTTCAGGGGCTGGACGAGGTTGGCTAAGCGCGGCATCTCGACGGCCGACATAACTTCCGCCGCCACGCCTTCCGCTTCCAGAAAATCTTTCAAGGCCAGGGCGTTCATGACGGTCCCCAGCATGCCGATGTAATCGGCGGACACGCGGTTCATGGCGTGGCCTTTTTCCGAAAGTCCGCGGAAGAAATTGCCGCCGCCCACGACGATGGCGATCTCGGTCTTGGTCTCAGACGCTTCTTTGATCTCTTTGGCCACCCGGCTCAAGGCTTCCGGGTCAAGGCCCGTTCCGGAAGCGCCGCCCAGAACTTCTCCGCTGAGTTTCAGCAGCACGCGTTTGAATTGCATAGGATCCCTTTAGTTTCAGCTTAAAAAAAAGAGCGCCTTGCGGGGCGCTCTTTTTAATGTTTTACAGCTCTTCGCCGACCTGGTAACGGACGAAGCGACGAACGACCATGTTCTCACCCAGCTTGGCGATGACGCCCTTGATGAGGTCATTGATCTTGATCTTGTCGTCTTTCACGAACGGCTGGTCAACGAGGCAGATCTCGGAATAGAACTTCTCAAGCTTGCCTTCTATGATCTTGTCCTGAATGTTGGCGGGCTTGTTGGCCACTTCCTCGCGGTAGAAGGATTTTTCCTTCTCGACCACTTCGGCGGGGACCTGTTCGCGGGAAACGTACTGCGGAGCCATGGAGGCGATCTGGATCGTCAGGTCCTTGACCATCTCCTGGAACAGTTCGTTCTTGGCCACGAAGTCGGATTCGCAGGCCACTTCGATGAGCACGCCAACTTTGCTGTTGGAGTGGATGTAGCTGGCCACGATACCTTCGTTGGTGGAACGGGCGGCCTTCTTGACGGCTTTCGCCACGCCGCGCTTCCTTAAGATCTCTTTGGCTTTTTCCATGTCGCCCTCGGCCTCGACCAGGGCTTTTTTGCAGTCCATCATGCCGGCTTGGGTAAGCTCGCGCAGTTGGTTGACCAGTTTGGCAGTAATTTCGGCCATATTTATATTCCTGTATTGTTGTTCGTTAATTTATTATTCCTGAGTTTCCTTGGGAGCTTCGGGAGCGGCCTCTTTCGGGGCTTCCTTTTCAGCCTTGGGGGCGCGGCGCGGTCTTTCGGCGCGGGGCTTGGGCTGGGACTTCTCCTGCTCTTTTTCTATGAGCTCGCGTTCCTTTCTCTGCTTCTCGACTTCCTCGAAATAGACTCTGCCTTCGTTGATGGCTTTGGCGATCGTGGTCGTGATAAGCGTCACGGAGCTGATGGTGTCGTCGTTGCCGGGGATGACGAAGTCGGCGTTGTCGGGGTTGCCGTTCGTGTCGCAAAGGGCGATGATGGGGATGCCGAGCTTCTTGGCTTCCGTCACAGCGATGCGCTCTTTGTTGACGTCAACGATGAAGATGGCAGCCGGGGCTTCCTGGAGGTCACGGAGACCGCAGAGGTTCTTGTCGAACTTGGCGTATTCTCTCGTCATGACAGCCTGCTCTTTCTTGGGCAGCTTCTCGAAGAGGCCTTTCTTCTGGAGGTCTTCGATCTCGTTCATGCGGCGGACGGACTGGCGGATGGTGCGGAGGTTGGTCAAAGTGCCGCCCAGCCAGCGTTCGCAGACATACGGCATCTCGCAGCTCTTGGCGAGATCGCTGACGATGGCTTTGCTCTGAAGCTTAGTGCAGACAAAGAGGATCTTGCCGCCTTTCTGGGCCACTAAGCGGGCGTACTGCGTCGCGTAGTCGAGATAACGCTGCGTCTTCTGCAGGTCGATGATGTGGATCCCTTTCCTTTCTTCGAAGATGAAGGGGATCATTTTGGGGTTGCGTTTGCGTTTCTGGTGGCCGAAATGGACTCCGGCTTCCAGAAGTTCGGAAATTGAGATAACGGACATAAAGTTTCCTTTTGTTCGTCAGACTTCGCCGCGAATGAATCTTCGGGCTCAAGTCTTAACAGGTTAAATTAAATTGGTTATTTTATTATGTCAAGCATCTCCCTGACCGCCTGGGCAAGGCCAGTAAAAACGGCGCGGGATATGATGGAATGACCGATGTTTAGTTCTTCCAGGTAGGGGACGTGGTGCATAAGACGGGCGTTGAAGTAGTCGAGGCCGTGTCCGGCGTTGACTCTCAGGCCCAGCGAATGCGCTTTCTCGGCGGCCACGATCAGCCGATCGAGCTCGAAACTCTGTTCGCTTTCCCCTTTAGCGTTGGCAAAAGAGCCGGTGTGCAGTTCGATAAACTGCGCCCCGGATTTTGCCGCCGCTATGATCTGCTCTTCTTCCGGCGCGATAAAGAGGCTCACGACCGTGCCGACGCTCTGCATCTTGACGACGCAGCTGCGTACCTGCGCAAGCTGTCCCGCCACGTCCAGACCGCCTTCCGTTGTCAGCTCCTGCCGTCTTTCGGGGACCAGGCAGCAGCAATGCGGTCTAATTTGCAGCGCAACCTCCAAAACGTCAGGCGCCACAGCCATCTCCAGGTTCAGCCTAGTCTGAACCGTCTCTCTTAGGAGCCGGACGTCGCGGTCCTGGATGTGGCGGCGATCTTCACGCAAATGCACGGTGATCCCGGAAGCCCCCGCCTGCTCGGCTATCGCCGCGGCATAGACGGGTTCGGGAGCAGCTCCCCCGCGCGCCTGGCGCAGGGTGGCAACGTGATCGATGTTAACGCCCAGTTTCAAAGCAGATCAAATTTTTTATGTTCTCAGTTCACCATGGGGTCGTGGGGGAGGAAGAGCAGCTTAACTTCGTTCCCTTTGCTGAGCGGGAAAACGCTGAAAGCGTAATTCGTGCTCCTGGGGAGAGATGGCTCTCTTTCGACTTCGACGGCCTGCCTTCTTTCCAGCCACTCCATAATGAGCGTGGTCAGCCGGTCGGCCGCTTCTTTTCTATCCGTACCATTCGCCAAAAGGCCCAGTTCGGGGCAGAGGGCGGAAAAAGAGCCATCCGATTCCCTGTTGAGCCGCATGGAAAAACTCATATCACAATTCATAGGAAGGATATGTTACCAAATACCCGATCAATTTTCAAGCTTGGCCGAAACGTCGGCGAGGATCTGGCGCAGAGCTTTAGGCACGCGGCGCGCGGTCTTTGATATTTCCTTGCTGTCCTTGGAGGGTTTGGCGTCGTATTCGTCATAGGAGGCGCCCACGGTCGCGATCTCTTTCTTCCAGCCTTCGACGTCCACCTTCAGAAGGTCCTTCAGGTATTTCGGGTCGACGCGGAAATTGGGATTCGGGTCGTCGTTGTTGGCAAGGTCGATGTCCTTGGCGAAAGGCAGGTTTCCGATAGCGGTCTCATTGGCTTTCACTTTGCCTTCGATGCGCTGGCAGATCCACTTCAGAACGCGGGAGTTGTCACCGAAGCCCGGCCACATGAACTTGCCGTCCGCGGTCTTGCGGAACCAGTTGACGAAATAGATCCTGGGAAGCTTCGAGGCGTCGGGGGAGGTGCGCTCCATCTCGAGCCAGTGCTGGAAATAGTCGGCGACGTTGTAGCCGAAGAAGGGCAGCATGGCCATGGGGTCGCGCCTGACCTGGCCGATCTGGTCGGAAATGACCGCGGCGGTCACTTCGGAGCCCGCGGCGGAACCAAGGAAGACGCCGTGCGTCCAGCTCTTGGCTTCGTTGACCAGAGGAATGGTGGAGGGACGGCGGCCGCCGAAAAGTATGGCGTCGATGGGGACTCCGGTGGGTTTGCCCTTGTACAGCCCGTTGAAGCCGGCTTTGTCCAAAACAGGGCAGTTCTCGGCGGGGGCGGTGAAGCGGCTGTTCTTGTGGGCCGCCACGTATCCCATCTCTTTAACTTCCTTTTTGGTCATGCCGGGCCTGGGCCCCATGCGGTAGGGATCGTCCGCGCAGACATAGCAAGGATTGCCTTTCCAGTCAACGCCTTCTCTGGGCGCCTTGACGCCCATGTCTTCCCACCAGATGTCGCCGTCCGGCGTCAAAACCACGTTGGTGAAGATGGTGCCCTTCTTGCAGGACTTCAGGGCGTTGGGATTGGAGTCGTTGGAGGTGCCGGGAGCGACGCCGAAGAATCCGTTCTCAGGGTTGATGGCGTAAAGGCGGCCGTCAGATCCGGGCTTGAGCCAGGCGATGTCGTCGCCGATGGTCTGAAGCTTCCAGCCGGGCAATTTCGGCAGCATCATGGCAAGGTTCGTTTTGCCGCAGGCCGAGGGGAAAGCAGCCGTCACGTGATACTGCTTCTTTTCCGGAGAAGTCAGCGTCAGAATAAGCATGTGCTCGGCCATCCAGCCCTGGTCTTTAGCCAGCTTACTTGCGATGCGCAGAGCGAAGCATTTCTTGCCTAAGAGCGCGTTGCCGCCGTAGCCGGAGCCGAAGGACCAGATCTCGCCGTCTTCCGGGAACTGCGTGATGTATTTGTCCTCGATCTTTTTGGCGCAGGGCCAGGCGACGTCCTTCTGGCCTTTCTTCAGAGGCGCGCCGACCGAATGGATGCAGGGAACAAAGGCGCCGTCCTTGCCGAGGTGCTTCAAAACGTCGGAGCCGGTCCTGGTCATGATGTTCATATTGACGACCACGTAGGGCGAGTCGGTCAGTTCAATGCCGTACTGGGTTATGGGGTTGCCGATGGGGCCCATGGCGTAAGGAATGACGTACATCGTGCGGCCTTTCATGCAGCCGGAATAAGATTTCAGCATCTTCTTCTTCATCTCGACAGGATCCATCCAGTGGTTGGTGGGGCCGGCGTCGATCTCAGATTTCGAGCAGATGAAGGTGCGGCCTTCCACTCTGACCACGTCGCTCTCATGCGACCTGGCGAGGTAGCAGTCGGGGCGCTTCTTGGGGTCAAGCTTGATGAACTGGCCCTTTTTCACCATCATTTCGCAGATGGCGAGATGCTCTTCCCTTGTCCCCTTGATGACGACGATTCTGTCGGGAGTGCAGACTTTGTTCCATTTGTCGACCCAGGCGAAAACTTTTTCGTTGGTGAATTTCGGTGTTTTTACTGATGCCATGAATGTATCCTCAGAGAAAGTAAAAC
>JAFSWV010000021.1 GCA_017444325.1 bacterium
AGCGATTAAATTATAGTGAAAGCCACTTTTTTTTACAATTACTTGACCCCGAAACGATACTCGGTAACAGTCCTGTAAGTTTCGCCCGGACGGACGATGGTGGAGGGGAACTGCGGCTTGTTGGGGGAATCGGGATAGTGCTGCGTCTCCATGGCCAGGCCTCCGTTCTCGCTGTAGGGAACGCCAGATTTGCCCTTGATGTGCGGGCCCAGGTAATTGCCGCTGTAGATCTGGATGCCGGGTTCAGTCGTCCAGACTTCCAGGTATCTGCCGGAGGTCTCCTCGTAGAGTTCCGCGGCTTTCACGGGAGAGCCGTCCTTACTTGGCTCCGTCAGGACGAAGTTGTGGTCGTAGCCCTTGCCGTTCTTCAGCTGCTCGTCGTTTTCCCTGATCCTTTCGCCGATCTTGTGCGGCGTCGTGAAGTCAAACGGCGTGCCTTTGACGGAAGTAATTTCGCCGGTCGGGATAAGGCCGGCGTCCGTCGGCGTCATCTTGTCAGCGAAAAGCGTGAGGTCGTGGTCGAGGATCGTCCCTTCCGCTTCGCCGTGGAAATTGAAATAAACGTGCTGGGTCATGTTGATGGGCGTCGGCTTGTCAGTCGTGGCCTCGTACTCGATGCGCCAGACGTTGTCGGGCGTCAGGATATAGGTGACTTTCACCTTCACGGCTCCGGGGAAGCCTTCCTCGCCGTCCGCGCTCTCGTAAGTGAAAATGATGCCGACCGTGTCGCCTTCCTGGAAGGGGATGGGTTTCCAGACTTTGGCGTCCCAGCCTTTGATGCCGCCGTGCAGGCAGCAGGGCAGTCCTCCCGGTTCGTTGTTGGTCGGCAGTTTGTATTCCTTTCCGTCCAAGGTGAATTTGCCAAAAGCGATGCGGTTGCCGTAGCGGCCGATCAGGGAGCCCAGGTAAGCGTCCACTTTCTCATAGCCCTCGACGTCGTTGAAGCCGAGGATGCAGTCCTTAAGGTTTCCCTGTCTGTCGGGCAGGAACAGTTTGGTTATTTTCCCGCCGTAGTTGTTGACTTCCATCCTGACTCCGCCCTTACCCTGCAGGGTGTAGGCGTTCACGGTTTCTCCGGAACTCGTCTTCGCCAAAAATTGCGAAGCGACGTAAGCTTTCGATTCTTCCATAATTTTTCCTTATGTCTATTGATTGTTATCGACTGTCTGTTCGATATTGGTCTGCGGTTCGTTTTCCTTCGGGGCCTTGCTCAGTTCGCTTGTCAAAAACATGAGCGCCACGCTCACTATGACCGTGATTATGATCCAAAGGCGCGCGCGTTTGGAAGCTTTAAGCGCGCTCATTTTGTCGCCCATCGCGATATAGCGGTTGCATTGGATGGCGTAAAAGATGGCGACTAATCCCAGGGGCTGGCAGCAAATAATTGTGAAGATGATGGCGGCGGCCAGGCTGTTGGGAACGTAAATGTCCCTGCCGGGATTTTTGGGATCGACCGTTATGAGTCTTTGGCGGCGCTTTTCTTCCAGCTTCCTGTGATAAGCTCTGTCCTGCTCGGAAAAATACTGCTCGTTGGATTCCTCCTCGTCCTCCCTGTCATGGTAGGTCTCCCTGTCGGGATCGAAGGTAAGGACGCCGTCCTCGTCGTACAGATCGCGATCGTCCCGTTTCGGTTGGGGCGGGGCGGTCTGGTTTGGGTTGGCCTTTTTTCCGCAGCTCGGGCAGTAGGCGCTGTTGGGAGCCGCCTCTTTGCCGCAACGTACGCAACGCATATCGTCTTTCCTTAGAGTGTAAGCTTAACTTCCTAATTTTACAAAAAAGCCCCTTTTGGGTAAACAGACCGGATCGCCTCCTTTATGCTAAAATCTAATTACTATGACTGACTTACTTAAACTTCTGCGCCTGACCGCGCTCTTTTTGGCCTTCGCGCTTTCGGCTCTCGGCGCCGAAACGCTGCCCGTCTCTTTTTCGCTGCTTGACGAGGAAGCCGGTTCCTGCCGGATCAAAGCCAATGTGAAAGCTGGCGCCTACCTTTACGCCGGCTTCACCGTCAACGGCATCGTTCCTTCCCTTCCTGAACCGGTAAAGAACGCGGAGAGCGAGGACGTTTACAAGAAGAGCCTTGAGTTCACCGTCGCGACGGGTACTCCACTTTCCATAAATTTCCGCTGCTGCGACAAGGATATCTGCTATCCGCCTCAGACGGTCACCTTGGGCGGCGAAAAGTCTTCCGAACTTCGTATCGGCTCCAGCAAACTGCCTCCGGAGACCGACGGGTTCAAAGAAACTAAGCGCGCCTACGGATACATGTCGAGCGCGGACTTCAAGGCTTTCCTCTACGGCAAGGAGGAGGAAAAAGCCTCTTCCGGATTCGGGATCTGGGCGCTCGTGCTGCTCTTCTTCGGCGGCCTTCTGCTGAACCTTACGCCCTGCGTGCTGCCGGTCATCCCCATGACGCTGGCGGTCCTCGGCGCGAAATACGAAAAGGCCGGGCCACGGCGCGGCGCGCTTCTGGGCGCGACCTACGGGCTCGGCATGACGCTGACCTACGGGACGCTGGGCGCCATAGCGATCTTCATCGGCGGCAGCTTCGGCCAGTGGTACGACCTCTGGTACTTTAGGGCCGCCCTGGCTCTGCTCTTTATTGTTTTGGGTCTGGCTATGCTCGACCTCTTCATCCTGGACTGGAGCCGCTTCATAGGCAGGCCGCAGAACGTATCGGGCAAGAAGGGCAGCGCCTTGCACGCTTTCTTCCTGGGCGTTCTGGCGGCGCTCTTGGCCGGCGCCTGCGTAGCCCCCGTCATCGTCTACGCCCTGGCGCAGGGCGCGGAGCTCTACAATAAGGGCAATTACCTTGGACTATTGCTGCCTTTCGTCCTGGGCCTCGGCCTGGCTTCGCCCTGGCCTTTCCTTGGCGCCGGGCTCTCCTTCCTCCCGAAGCCGGGCGGCTGGATGGTCTGGGTGAAAAGAGTCATGGCCGTCGTGCTCATCGGGCTCGGCATTTACTACGCCCTCGCGGTCCCGCGGCTCTTCCGCGCCGAGAACTACTCGTATTCCGAAACGGAGAAAGTACCAGGCTATTATTACAACGACAGCATCAGCGCCGCTTTTGAAAAGAGCCGCGCGGAAAAGAAACCGCTTGTCGTCGACTGTTCCGCCAGCTGGTGCGCCTCCTGCAAAAAAATGGAGCGGAAAACTTTCCGCGATCCCGAGATCAGGAACATCCTGACCAGCGACTTCGTCTTCCTTAACTACCGCGTGGACGCTGACGCGGAAAACAGACTGCTTAAAATACGTTTGGATCTCCTTCAACCCAAGGGCCTGCCGGCCGTCATAATCCTAGAGCCATGAAAATAATCAAACGCCTCCTTATCATCGCGCTCATCCTGATAGCGCTTGTGGTCGTTGTGTTTTTCGTCGTAACCTCTTCGCCCTTCATTACGAAAGTGCTCGTCCCGGCGCTGCAGACGGAGGAGTACATGTTCACGCTGGATGATATAGACCTCGGCTTCGGCGAGAGCTCTTTTGCCAACCTGAACTTCGTCTGGCGGAACCCTTCCGGCGAAACGAACATGACTTTGTTCGTCCAGAATTTCAAGACCGGCTACGAACTCATGTCTTTCGGCTCCGACCAGAAGAAGATCAAAGTGCTTTCCATAACCGGGCCGAGGCTGGCCATCTTCCCGTCCTTCTTTGAAAAAAAGGAAAAACAGCCTGAAGAAAAGAAAGAGAAAAAAGACTTCGACCTCAAGAAGAAGATGGAGGAACTGAAGGTGCCCGTGGATCTCGACGCGCTCTACGTCCCCGGCGCCTCCTTTTCCGTCACGACCAAAGAGGAAAAGCTCTGGGGCAACTTAAATCTGGAGGTCAACAAGTTCGCGCCCAACAAGGAGGCCGATCTGAAATTGACCGGCAACGCGCGCTACGTCAAGGGCGAGGACGTCACGGTGGAACGGATGCCTTTCTCTCTGGAAGCGGCTTTCACCTTCTCAGATTCCCTGATCCCCACGGGCGCCAAAGGCTCGCTGCTCATAACCAACCTGACAGGGCGGGCGGGCGAGATAGACCTCGCGAACTGGTACGTCCTGGGCAATCTGCAGGCGGAATGTGAGAACGTGGGCCAGGCCCTCATTATAAAGAATCTCTCCCTGGCGCTGAAACAGGGCAAGAAAGATGTCGCCGGGCTGATAAGCAACGGCCGCTACGACGTCTCTTCCGGCAGCGCCGAGGCGGCGGCCGCGCTGCAGGTCATGCCGTCCACGCTTTGGGAAAAGCTTTTCGGCGACCGCGTGCCGCTGGCCTTAGGCCAGCTCGAGACTTCGCTTACCACGAACGCCCGCTGGGACAATTCCGCCTCCACGCTCTCCGGCAACAACCACATCTTCCTTAAGAAAGTCGCTTACTCCGCCTATCCGCACCTGCCGCCTTTGGACTGCGAACTGGTCTCCACCACCCGCTTTGAGACCGCTAACAAAAAGATCTCTTTCGACAGATTCGACCTCTCCGCCAGGCGCCAGGACGGCAGCGTCATGCTGCTCGTGAAAACGCTTTCGCCCCTGGCGCTGGAATTCGACAAACTTTCCAGAGGCGAACTCTGCTCTGCAAATCTAGCCTACGAGCTCAGGGACGCCGAGCTGCAATGGCTCTCGCCCTTCGTCAAAAATAACGACGTCAAGATCAACAAAGGCACGCTCTCGGTGGTTGGCAAGACCGCTTTCGATCCGGAAAAGAAAGACCTGTCCGGCACTTGGCAGCTTTCTCTCAACGACGCTGACGTCTCCATGAAGGAGAAGCGCTACCGCAAGCTGAACGGCGAAGCGCTCCTTGAAGGTTCTTTTTCG
Source organism: bacterium (assembly GCA_017444325.1). Lineage (GTDB taxonomy): Bacteria > Auribacterota > UBA3054 > UBA3054 > UBA3054 > UBA3054. The sequence goes on from JAFSWV010000021.1 coordinate 4,800, forward strand.
GACAACGACCGCTTCCTCTTCACCCTAAAGCGCTTTTCAGCGACCCTGAACAACAGGAACGTTCTCTCGGCCGGCGCGAAAGGCGAGGGCTCGCTCAGCAAAAAAAGCTACGCCGCACGCTGGGATATCGGCTTGCTCTCCTCACTCCTTTGGGATCCCGCCAACGTTGACGACCAGCTCTTTTTGCAAAGCGCCGGCGGCGCCAGCGCCACTTTGCCTAAGGTCACGCTTAGCCCGACCTCGCTTGCCATCCAGAAAGGCAGCAATCCTAAGCAGAGCCTCGATCTCAACGGCGAATTTTACATCGAGCCGACCGCCGGCAAACAGAAACTTTACGTCGCCTCGAACCATTTCGACATCCAGGCCCTGACCGCCTCCCCCGAGGGAAGCGCGGAAAAAGACGCCCAGAAAAAAGCGGAAGAACCGAAGAAGGGCGGCCAGGCCGAACCGGCCAAGGGCATAGAAAAATGGCAGGCTGAGGCCACTCTCGACTTCAAGGAGCTTTGCTACGGCAACTACGTGCTCTCTCCCTGCAAGCTTTTCGTTGAGCTGATGAACGGCGTGGCCACGCTTAAAGGCCCGAACCTTGGCTTCGCGGAAGGCACGCTTGACCTGAATAGCGTCTGCGACCTGAAGATCCCCGGCTACGCCTACACCATGTCGCTCCTTGGCACCAACATCTCCTGCATGGCGGTCTCCAAAGCCGCGATGCCGAAGGGCGACACCTACATCTCGGGCCTTGCCGGATTGAACCTCCAGGCACAGGGCCGCGGCACCGACAGCGAGGCCATAAAGAAAGACCTGACCGCGCAGTTCAAAATGGACGTTAGGGACGGCGAGCTCAAGAACATCAAGATCCTGAACGCGCTGGCGAACATCCTGCACTACAGCCGCCTGAGCGACCTTCCGTTCCGCGATTTCGACATGAGCGCCTCGCTTACCAACGGCGTCCTCGCCATCGACGAGAGCGAAGTCACAAGCGCCGTTGTGGGGCTTAGGACCGAAGGCACCATCGACATGGACAAGAACATCGACATGGCCATCAGCCTCACCTTAACCGCCCAGGCCGTGAAAGAGATCGTGCTCTCCATGGCGCCCAAGTCCGTTTTGAAAGACAACGACGAGCCCGGCAAAACTTATCCTTTGCCCCCCATCGTCGTGACCGGAACGCTTGAGAATCCGCAGATCCTGGGCCCCGAAAACGTATTCAAATCCCTGACCAAGACCTTGGGCGCCCACTGGGAGATGTTCCTCGACGTGGTCCCGACCGACAAGGTAAAAGAAAACGTGCAGAAAGGCATCGAGAAACTTGGCGGCGTCATTCAGGGAGGCGATAAGAATTCCGATGCTTCGCAGCAGGCTGACAAGCTCATAAAGGAAGGAAAGAATCTCCTGAAAGGCCTCTTCAAGAAGTAATGAAGCAGAAGACTTTCTCCACTCTGCCCATCAAGGAACAGGCGCTTTTGATCGGTTTTCAGGAAGCTGGAAACATGATCGGTGAGCGCAATGTCAGCTTTGAAGAGCTCTCCGCCTTGGCGGAGACCGCCGGCCTTGAGACAGTGCTGAAAACGGAGATCAAGCTCCGCGACATCAATCCCGCCACTTACATCGGCGCGGGGAAAGTCAAGGAATTGGCGGAACTGGGCGCCGAGTTTCCCGACCTGCATCTCTACATCTTCGACACGGAATTAAGCAACGCCCAGCACAAAAACCTAGAGGACGCCCTGCAGGCCAAGATCATGGACCGCACCGGCCTTATTCTTGAGATCTTCGCGCAGCGGGCGCGCACAAAAGAAGGCAAGCTGCAGGTGGAGTGCGCCCAGCTCAGTTATCTTCTGCCGCGCCTGACCGGCCTTTGGTCGCACCTCTCCCGCCAGTACGCCGGCGCCGGCACGAACGGCCCCGGCGAAACGCAGCTCGAGCTCGACAAGCGCAAAGCCAGGGCGAGATTGCAGCGCTTACGAGAGGAGCTCGCCGACATTAGGAGCAACCGCGAGCTACAGCGCAAAGCGCGCCAAAAAAGCCGCGAGACCGCCGTGGCGTTGGTCGGCTACACCAACGCCGGGAAATCGACTCTAATGAACGCACTCACCAAAGCGGACGTTTTGGTGGAGGACAAGCTCTTCGCGACCTTGGACCCGACTTCGCGCCTCTACAAAGCAAAAAACAACGAGCAGCTCGTCTTCATCGATACGGTCGGCTTCATCAGGCATCTTCCGCACGGCCTGGTGGAAGCATTCAAAGCGACATTAGAGGAAGCGGAAAAGGCGGACGTCATCGTCCATGTGGCCGACGCTTCGGCGCCCGACACAATCGAGCAGATCAAAGCGGTGGAAAAAGTGCTATCCGAGATCGGCGCGGATAAGAATCCGCGCATCCTAGCCCTCAACAAAAAGGACGCGCTCTCCTTCGCCCGCTACCACGAACTGAAAGCCATGTATCCGGAAGCGGTCTTCATCTCCGCCAAGGAAAAGGACAATTTCGAAGCGCTCTTAGATCTCATTCTGGAAAAGCGAAAAGCGCCGCGCCCCTGGGCCAGGCTCAGGCTCCCGCCGGACAGGGGAGATCTGGTGGCGAAGCTTTTCGCCCGCTGCACCGTCAGAGACCTCGAATACAAAGAGGACGCCATCACTTTGGAAGCGGAGATCCCAAAGGACCTCCGGGCGGAATTCTTCCCCTACAGGGAAAAAAGCCAGGGAGAGGAAAGTTGAAGATCCTTCACGTCATAACGCGCCTTATTCAGGGCGGCGCCCAGGAGAACACGGTCTATACCGCCCTCGGCCAGGCTAAGCTCGGCCACGAGGTGACGCTCCTGCACGGCCCGGAACTGAACGGGGAGAGCCGCTTTTTAGCCGACCTCTCCGGCCTAAAAGAGGAAACGCTTCCGAGCCTTAAGCGCGCGCTTTCGCCTTACTGGGACTTGAAGGCTTATTATGATCTGAAAAAATACTTCCGCGAACATTCTTTCGACATCATCCACACCCATTCCTCGAAAGCCGGCATCTTGGGAAGGCTAGCGGCCGCCGACGCCCAACCGGGCGCCAAAATAGTCCACACCATCCACGGCCTGGCCTTCGACGAATTCCAGAGCGCGCTGAAAAACAAGCTCTACATCGCCGCCGAGAAAAAAGCGGCCAACGTATCAGACGCCATCATCACGGTCTGCGACGCCATGCGCGACCAGGCCCTCCAAGCCGGCATAGGCAGAAAAGAACTCTACCACACCGTAAGAAGCGGCAGCGATCTCAGTGCTTTTCAAAACGCCAAAAACTTGCGTTCCGAGAGCCGGCAAAAACTGGGCGTCGCCCAAGACGAACTGCTTTTCGTGGCGGTCACCAGGCTCTTCCCCCAGAAAGGCGCGCCGGAAATAATCAGATCGCTCCCCAAGAACGCCAAGCTGCTCCTCGTAGGCGGCGGGCCCTTGCAGGAAGAACTGCAAGCATACGCGGAAAAAGAGCTTAAAGGCCAAGTCATCTTTTACGGCCAGGCCGCGCCCCAAGATATCCCCGCGCTGATTTCCGCCGGCGACATGCTTGTCCACGCTTCCTGGCGGGAAGGGTTGGCCCGAGTGCTCGTTCAGGCACTGGCGGAAGGCATCCCCGTTATCTCTTCCAGGGCCGGAGGAGCCGCGGAAGCGGTCTCTGACGGCGTAAACGGCTTCCTCTTCCCCATTGGCGATGAAAGGGCCTTAAAGTTGCTTCTGGAGCGCGTAGCAAGCGACCCCGCCCTGCTCTCGAAGCTGAAAGAGGGCGCCAAGAATTCCGACGTTTCTAATTACAGCATAGAAGCCATGGTAGCGGGCACCATGGACGTTTACTCTCTTCTGTCGTAAGCGAGGTCAGCGATCGTCTGGTCGCTGAAGAAGATCCTGGTCAGTTCGTCGAATTCCCTCCACATTTCTATTGTGGAGCATTCTTTCCTGAAGGGGCAGGCTTTCGCGCCTTTGGCAAGGCAGG
>JAFSWV010000203.1 GCA_017444325.1 bacterium
CCCTTGGTCGTCAGGCCGTGGAAGACCGCGATGTAGGCGATGATGACGGCGTCCGCCAAACTCTTGGCCAGGCCGTTGAAAACGTCGCCCACATGCATGCCGGAGACCGTCTGGTTGAAGTAGTCGTAAGTGGAGACGCCCAGCTGGTAATAGGAGAAAATGTAGGAGCCGTAGATGCAGACGATGTCGGCGAAAAGAGTAAGGCAGGGCAGGATTATAAGGAGCGCCACGAATTTCGGCACCACGACGTACTTGGTGATGGAAATACCCATGGCGCGCAAAGCGTCCATTTCCTCGCTCGTCACCATGGCGCCAATTTCAGCCGTGATGGCGGAACCGCAGCGGCCCGTGACCAGGAGCGAAGCGAGCAAGGGGCCTATCTCCCTCACCGTCACCATGCCGACGATCTTCGCTACCATAACGGCCGCGCCCAGCCTCTCAAGCTGCGCGCCGCCCTGCATAGCGAGAATAAGCCCCATGATGAAAGAGACCAAAAGCACGATGCCAACCGAGCGCATACCGCAGCTCGTGATCTCATAGAGCGTTCTGGAATAACGGAAGCCGTGCGGAATAAAGGGGCCGCAGACCGTCCAGTAAACGATGTCCTGCATCAGCTTGAAGAGATAGACCAGCATCTTCAGGAAATTGTTAGTCCTAACGATCAGGTTGTAGATCCTTCGCTTGCCGGCCCTGGCCACCCTCGCCACCGTAATGGTGTCGCTGCGCTCCTTGGTGAAATCGATGAAACGCATCGTCTCATCGGGAATATCCTCGAAGATCCATTCGATCTTCTGCTTTTCAAGCCTCTCCAGAACGTCCGCCAAAATCGCGGATCTCGTGATTGGCCAGGTCTTCACCGCCTTGCCGGAAAGGCAGACCGTGATGTTGCGGCGGTCCTTGTAGGCTGCCATGATGCGCTGACATTCGGGATAATCGAAATCCGCCGAAAGGATCCAGGTGCTGATCTCTTTTTCAGGAGGCATACGATTCTCCTTCCGTAAGCAGAGAGCGCGCTTCTTTTACGTCGTGCACTCTCAAAAGGAAAGCGCCCTTTCTTATGGCGATGCGGTTTGCCCTGATCGTTCCCGGCAGCCCGGAATTGCTTTCGCTTTCCGGCATAGATGGGTCAGGCCTGGTGAAGCGCTTCCTCGAGGCGCCGAACATAATGCGGCCGCCCGGAGCGTTAAGTTTGTCAAGCTCCTCGGTCAGGCGCCAGTTGGCTTCCATCGTCTTACCGAAGCCCAAGCCCGGGTCCCAGACGATGCAGTCAACGGGAAGACCGGCCTTCAACAATTCCGCCGTCTTCTCCTTAAGGAACGCCTCGACTTCAGTTGTGCTGATATCTTCGTTCCGCCCGCTGGCAAGCTCCTTCTTTGAATGCATCAGGATGAAGCCGGCGCCTGATTTGGCTGCTACGGACGCCATTCTTGCGTCACTGAGCGCGGAGACGTCGTTGATGACGTTACCGCCCATAGCGAGCGCTTTCTCAGCGATATTCGCCCTTCTGGTGTCGATGGAAAGCAGAAGATCAGGGAAGGCTTTCCTTACCATTTCCAGCGCCGGGAAGAGCCTTCTCCCCTCCTCAGCTTCGTCTATGAGAGCGGAACCAGGGCGCGTGGATTCGGCGCCCAGGTCAAGCATGTCGGCGCCGTCGTTTACCAAATTTTTCGCTCTTTCGAGAGCTGCTTTCGGAGTAGTGTTGCGGCTGTTGGCGTAAAAGGAATCCGGCGTCAGATTTAAGATCCCGACGATCAGGGGACGTTCAAATTTAACGTCCTTGCCCATTAAACGCCAACTGAAGCTTCGCATTACTCTCCTCCGCTCTCCTTAGATTCCGTTGGTTCAGCCGGTTCGTTTTGGGGCTGCTCAGGCGCCTGCTCAGGAGGCTGCTCCTGCTTTTCGCGCTCCAGCTCGCGGCCTTCTATGATGTCCTTCACTTCGGAGCCTTCCAACGTCTCGTATTTCAAAAGTGCTTCTGAAAGTTTATCCAGCGCTTCGCGGTGCTCTGTGAGGATGCGCTTGGCTTCCGTCTTGGCTTTCAGGATGAAAGCGTTGATCTCGCTGTCGATCAGATTCGCGGTCTCGTCGCTGTAATCGACCTGGCGGCTCACTTCGCGCCCAAGGAAAAGCGTTTCCTCCCTTTGCCCGTAAACGCGGGGCGAAAGTTTTTCGCTCATGCCCCACTCGCAGACCATGCGCCTGGCTATCTCGGTGGCGCGTTTAATGTCGTTGCTGGCGCCGGCCGTGATGTCGCCGAAAACGATCTCTTCGGCCACGCGCCCGGCGTAGAGGGAAACGAGGATGTCTTCCAGCTCAGCTTTCGAGCGGTGCATCCTGTCTTTTTCCGGCATGGAGAAAGTTGCGCCCAAAGCCTGGCCTCGCGGAATGATCGTGACCTTGTGCACCGGGTCGCCCTTTTCGGAGAGCGCCATGACGATGGCGTGGCCGCTCTCGTGGACCGCCGTGATCTTCCGGTCTTTTTCATCCAGCGCTAAGCTCTTGCGCTCCCTGCCGAAGCAGACTTTGTCCCTGGCGGCCTCGAAGTCCGCCATAGTAACTTCCTCGTGATTCTGCCTGGCGGCCCAGATGGCCGCTTCGTTCACAATGTTCTCAAGCTCGGCGCCGGAAAGGCCCGGCGTCTGCTTAGCCACGCTCGACAGATCGACGTCAGCAGCCAGTTTGACTTTCTTGGCGTGCACTTCCAGGATCGCCTGGCGCCCTTTCAGGTCGGGAATGTCCAAAATGACCTGGCGGTCGAAACGCCCCGGCCTCAGCAAGGCCGGATCCAAAACGTCTGGCCTGTTGGTGGCCGCGATGATGATGACGCCGTCGTTCTGCTCGAAGCCGTCCATGCCGACCAAGAGCGCGTTCAAAGTCTGTTCCCTTTCGTCGTTGCCGTTGCCGAGTCCTGAGCCTCTGTGGCGCCCGACCGCGTCGATCTCGTC
>JAFSWV010000204.1 GCA_017444325.1 bacterium
CACGACCCATATTGGCTCTTGCTTCTGCTGCTCATCCCCGTGATCCTTTGGGACGCGCTGAGCAAGAAAGGAAAAGCCGGCGTCAGATACTCCGACATCAGCCTGCTTAAAAGGATAAAGCCGACCCTGGCCGTCAGGCTCCGTCCCTTCATAGTCCTTCTGAGAGTGGCCGCCGTGGCGCTTTTAGCCATCGCCCTGGCCCGCCCGCAAAAAGGCAAAGAGGACACCAAAGTAACGACGGAAGGCATCGACATCATGCTGACCATCGACACCTCCGGATCAATGATCGCGGAAGACCTTGCCAAGGACCGCAGCAGGCTCGACGTCGTCAAGGAAGTGACCGCCGACTTCATCAAGCACCGCTCCAGCGACCGCATAGGCCTCGTCGTTTACGGCGCCGACGCCTACACCCAGTGCCCTTTGACCCTTGACTACGGAACGCTCCTGACGCTTCTCGACCAGTGCGAGATCGGCATGGCTGATCAAAGCGCCACCGCCATCGGCGACGCGCTCGCCACGGCGCTCCTGAGGCTGAAAGACTCCAGCGTCACAAGCAGAGTGGTCGTCCTGCTGACGGATGGTATGAACAACGCCGGCAAAATGGCGCCCATGGCCGTCGCGCAGAGTGCCAAGGCCCTCGGCGTCAAGATCTACACAATCGGCGCCGGCACCAGAGGCATGGCGCCCGTTCCAGGCACCGACTTCTTCGGCCGCAAGATCCTTCAGCAGGTCCCTGTCGAGATCGACGAAGATCTGCTCAAAGGGATCGCCAAGACGACGGGCGGCCAGTATTTCCGCGCCACCGAGAAAGCCTCGCTCGAAAAGATCTACAAGGAGATCGACCAATTAGAAAAGACCAAGACGGAATCGCTGACCTACATGGAGTGGATCGAGCGCTTCCCGGGACTAGTCTTCGCGGCCGCCGCCTTGCTTATCATTGAAACTCTGCTTTTGGCTACCAGGTTCCAAAAACTGCCATAAGGAGAAAAAAATGTACTTTGAAAAACTTTATTACATACACCTTCTCTGGATCGTCTTTGCCCTGGCGCTCTTTTTGTTCTACAGAGCGAGGAAAAGAAGAGCCATGCTGGAGCAGTTCGCCTCCAGGGAAATGCTTGACAAGCTTCTGACCAGGAGCGAGAGCGGGCGCCTCATTAAGATCTTCCTCTTCCTTCTGGGCCTCACGTTTTTGGTCCTCGCGCTCATGGAGCCGAAGTGGGGCTACACCTGGGAAGAGATGAAAAGAGAAGGCCGCGACATAATAGTCGCCGTGGACGTCTCCAGAAGCATGCTGGCCCAGGACATCGCACCCAACAGGCTTGAACGCGCCAAGCGCGCCATCCTTGACCTTATGCAGATCATGCAGGGCGACCGCATCGGCTTGGTCGCTTTCGCCGGCAGCGCTTTCGTCCAGTGCCCGCTTACCCTCGACTACGGCGCGGCGAAGATGTTCCTCTCTGAACTCGACCCCTCGCTCATTCCCAAGGGCGGAACGCAGATCGGCGAAGCCATCATCAAATCCGTCAACGCCTTCGAAGGCAATGAACGCAACACCAGGGCGCTTATCCTTATCACGGACGGCGAAAACCTCCAGGGCGACCTCGACAACGCCATCAAGCTTGCCAAGGAAAAAGGCGTCAAGATCTTCTGCATCGGCATCGGCACGCCCAGCGGCAGCCCCATCCAGATAACGGACGAGAAGGGCCGCAAGACTTATATCACGGACCGCAGCGGCAACCAGGTGCTCTCTAAGCTCAACGAGGAGACGCTCCAGAAGATCGCTTTGGAAACGGGCGGCGCCTACGCCCAGGCCGTCGCTTCCGGTTTGGAACTGGACGCCATCTATACGAAAAGGATCGCCAACATGGACACCAAGGAGCTCGACTCTTCCAAGAAGAAACACTACGAGCACAGGTTCCAGTGGCCTTTGTGCGCCGCTTTCTTCTGCTTCTTCCTGCAATCTCTAGTCAGCGAAGGCCAGAAAAAAACCGCCAAAGAAGGAGAAGCCGCATGAATATGAAAAACATTCTTCTAATCTTCACATTAACGCTTCTAAGTTTCACCGCTCCCCTTTCCGCCGCGGAAAGCAAGGAACTTGCGGCGAAGATCGCGGACGGCAACAAGGCTTTCCAGAACGGTAATTTTCAGGAAGCCGAGCAGAAGTACGCCGACGCGCAGATAGACGCTCCCGACAATCCCGAGGCTAACTACAACGCCGGGCTTGCCTGCTACCGTCTGGAAAAGTACAACGAAGCGATCTCAGCCTTCCAGAGAGCCGCCAGCGGCGCCTCCAAAGACTTGGAGGCCAAGTGCCACTACAACATCGGCAACTGCCTCTTCCGCCAGGGCAAACTGAAAGAATCGCTGGAAAGCTACAAGCGCGCCAACGAACTGGACCGCGACGACGAGGACACCAAGGCCAACATCGAATACGTCACAAGACTGATGAAGGAATTGGCCAGCCAGCAGAAAGACGAGCAGGAAAAAGATCCCCTGCAAAAACTTTTGAGAGAACTCGAAGCGCTGATCAGGGCGCAGAACATCACCCTTATCAAGACCGCGAAGAGCCTTGAGAAAGGGAGCGACATCCCGCCCGACTTCTTGGGCGGCATCATGACGAATCAGTACGCCCACTCCGAGAAAGCCGACTACCTCATCGTCGGTTTCCAGGCCCTCTTCACCAACCTGCCGCCCGAAAGGCTACAGTCCTCGGGCGATGCGCCGGCAACCCAGGGCTTGGAAAAAACGCCCGAAAACGAAGCGCTCGTAAATCTCTACCAGACTTTCGCAGCTGTCGGCCAGGGGCTCAGCCAGTGCATCCAGGGCGGCGTTCCCCAGACGGACGTCTTCCAAGCTTTAAGCAACCGCTTCCAGGAAGCCAGGGCGACGTGCGTCGGCCTCGTCTCGGAAAACGTTTCGCCCTACGTCAACGATATGGCCGGACGCTGCGCGGAAGTCTTCAACAACTTCTACGATCTCTCCATCGACCTTTCCCTGCTCGACGCTCCCGCCTTGAAGGAATGCGCCGACAAATTCAATTCCATCGGCCAGGAGCTCGTCAAGGAACTGAAGTCCCGCAGCGGACAGAAAGATGAATCTGAAGGCGAAGGTGAAGGCGAGGAAAAAGAGGAAGCTCTCCCCATGGCCGGCGCCAAGACGCTCGCCATGTGCATAACCAACGCTATAGAATATTTGAAGCTTGGCTCCGCCGCTTCCAAGGTTGCCGAGGAAAAGCTAAAGAACCTCATAACTGAAGCGCCCACGAACCAGTTCGTCGCCCTGGACAATTTCATCAAGGCGAGGAAGGAATTCGAGGACGACGACCAGAAGAACAACGAGAAGCAGCAGCAGAATCAGCAGCAACAGCAGAACGACAATCAGAACCAGGATCAGCAGGATAATAAGGACCAGCAGGATCAAAAAGATCAGCAGGACCAGGATCAGCAGCAGCAAGATCAGCAGCAGCAAGATCAGCAGCAGGATCAAAACCAGGATCAGCAGCAACAACAGGATCAGCAGGAAAGCGAAGAGATGACCAAGGAACAGGCCGAACAGATGCTCCGCGCCTTTGAGGAAGACAACTCCGACAAGGAAAAGAACCGCAAGAAAATGCCGGGAGCGATCGTACCTGTGGACAAAAACTGGTAAAATATTCCTCTATGAAAAATACGATGAAAATAAAAGTCTTTTTCCTAACCATGATGCTGGCCCTGGGCGCGCTGGCCGAGGTCAAAGTCTCGGCCACCTGCAGCCGCAAAGCCATCAGCATGGACGAATCCTTGCGCTACACCATAACGGTGGAGGACGCCAAGAACGTCTCTCCCCCGCAGCTTGGCGAGATGGACGGCTTCCGCGTCATCATGGGGCCCAGCCAGAGCAGCAACATCTCCATAGTGAACGGCGTGCAGTCCTCCTCCAAGGAGTTCAGCTATGAGCTGCAGGCCACGAAGACCGGCAAACTGACGATCGGCGAAGCGAAGATCAAAGCCGACGGCAAAACTTACAACCTGCCGAAAATAAATATCGATGTCGCCGAGGCCAGGAAAAGCTCGGCCAACTCCCCCGCCACGACTGAGACCGGCGGCGAACTCTTCCTGGAACTGGATGCCAGCACCACCAACACTTTCGTAGGCGAACAGATCTTCCTGACGATCACCTTATACTACAAAGACGTCAATCTCTCCGGCGCCAACCAGCCTGAACTGCAGTTCACCGGCTTCAACGCTCAGGACATCGGCAATTATCAGCAGGACCGCCAGCGCTACCGCGGCCAGATCTACAACTACATACGCTTCCAGAAACTCATCATCCCCCTTAAAGCCGGGAAACTCTCGATCGGCCCAGCCAGCATGCGGGTGTCTGTGAACGTTCCCGTATCCAGAAGAAGCCGCTCCAGGGACCCCTTCGACGATCCCTTCAGCTTTTTCCAGAACTACCGCACTGTTGAGAAAAACGTCCTTTCCGAACCGCTTGTCTTCAACGTAAAAAATCTGCCGAGTCAAAACAAGCCGAAGGACTTCAAAGGCGCCGTCGGGCGTTTCGCCCTCTCAGCCGAAGTCACGCCCCAAAAAGTCAAGGAAGGCGAACCTGTGACCCTGAAGGCGACTCTTACCGGCATCGGCAACATCGACCAGGCCGTTCTGAACCTCGCAAGCACCAACACGGCCGGCTTCACGGTTTACGATCCCGTCGTGGACAAAAAAACGAGCGTAGCGGACGGACAATTGAAAGGCATCAAAAATTACAGCCAGATGTGGGTGCCCTTGAGTTCCGAGATAACGGAACTGCCGGCCGTCTCCTTCTCGTATTTTGACACCGCCAAAAACGATTACCAGACTTTAACCGCCGGACCCTTCCCGCTTACCGTGGAAAAATCCGCGCAGAGCCAGAAGGTGACAGTTTCCGAGGCCATCCCGATCCAAAGGGGCGCCTCCCCCGCCATCAAGATCCTAAACCAGGACATCTTCGGCATAAAGCTGGAGAGCGGCGACGATGCGCTCGACAGCATACGCAACAGAAAGCTTCTGCTCGCGGCCGCGCTGATCCCTCCCGCGTTCTTTATCCTCTGCGCGCTCTTCGCCCTCAAGCGCTCCAAAGAGGAAGACCCGAGCTTCAAGAGAAAAAGCCAGGCTTACTCGAAAGCCGAGCAGAATCTCAAGAAAGCCAAAAAGCTCAAAGGAAAGCCGGAAGCCATCAAAGACTTCTGCGGCTGCCTCTCGGCCGCCCTCAACGATTACGTCGCCGACACCCTTGATCTCCCCAAGGGCTCAATTTCCGCCGACACCATCGAGGACGCTGAATTGAAGAAAGAATGGCAGGATCTCATGACAAGGTTAGAGATGGCGCGCTTCGCCGGCAACTACGGCCCGATGTGCGACAACGACCAGTTGCTCTCCGACACCTCCCGTCTCTTGAAAGAATTAAGGAGGACTTTGAAATGAAAAATATCATAGCGATCATTTTGACCTTCTGCCTTTCCTTAGCGGCGCGGGCCGGCTCTTTTGAGGCCGCGAAATACTTCGCCCAGGGAAACTCCGCCTACACGAACCAGAATTACCAGGAAGCCATAACGTGCTACAACCGTTCGGCGCAGGAAGGACTCTCCTCCCCCGCTTTGAGCTACAACCTCGCAAACGCCTACTACAAGACGGGCGACCTTGGCAACGCCATCGCCTATTACAGGAAAGCGGAGCTCTTCGCTCCCCGCGACGCCGACACTTCCGCCAACTTAAAGCGCGCCCTGAGCCAGACAGAGGACAACATCGCGAGGAAGGAAGTTCCCTCCGCGCTTAGATCCTTCTTCTTCCTCTATTTCTACCTCGGGCTTCAGGAACAGGCTAAGCTGGCCCTGATCTTCTGGATCATCCTCTGGCTTGTCCTGAGCGTTTTCATTCTTTCCAAGAACGGGAGCGTAAGAAGCGTCGCCAAGAAGTTCGCTATAGTCTTCCTTGTCCTGACGCTCGTTTTCCTCGCGTCCGCCTGCTACAAATACTATGACGCCACGCATCAAGGCGTCGTAACGGCTGAGGAAGCGAAGATCCACGCCGGTCCCGACGCCTCCTACACCGAGATCTTCGTTCTGAGATCAGGCTCGGAAGTCAAGGTGACTAGATCGCAGGGCAGTTGGAAAAAGATCCTGGTCAATCAGGAGGAAGGACAAAGCCAAGCCGGCTGGCTGGAAGAAAGCCAGATAAAGACGATACTGTAAAAAAAGGCGGCCTTTCTGAGGTGAACTCCAAAGCTTGGCCTCAGTTCATATTTGATCGTCTCACTCGATCGCGTTCTTCTCAATGATAGAACATCTTCCGGTCTCATTTGTCAGCTAATTTAACAGCTTTGCGGTAAGTAACTTACCTGGTGTAAATTTCTTGTTGAAAGAAATTTTAGTGTTGTACATCTGCTCTGTAAATCTTACAAACAGATCAATGCTTTCTACGCCAGTTGAGGTCTCCAGAATATTTGCCAACTCATTCATGCCATTCACGCTCAATTTGCAGTGATATACTTCATCTATTTTTTTATATTTTAAAGTCCCGACTTTTTTGTAATTGTAGTCTTCAATAGTATAATTACCTGATGTGCCGCTTTTATTAATTTTTGGCTGTTTTAAAGTTGGAATTAAGACATTATTCATCGTTAAAGATAAATTATTTTCCGGAAGATAATAAGTATCAAAATCAAGATAAAATTTAGTCGGACGTGATTCTTTCTTCAGGTTAATTTTGATAGAGCCCTTTTTAGGATATATGGCTATATCATGAACAAAACGTTTCTGTGTCTCAACATGAATACGTGCATAATTATCAATATTCGAGGCAGCAATAGTAAATTGGCTGCTATCTTCATTTAAAAATATATCTCCATAATCTTCCGCAAGCATGGTGTTATAAAAGATGATTTTTTTTGCCAAGGTTTCATTTGATAAATAAAAATATTCTTTAATCCTCTTTTTCGCAAAATATAGTTTAATCCTGCAAGCCATTTCATAAAAAGTTAAAAACTGGTCTTTGTTTACATCTGTAAGATAATCCTTCGTTTTATACCAAGCGGAGGTTAAAGGGCTCAATGTCCCTGAATGCTTTTTCGTTGGCGTTTTAGAGCCGGCAAAAATTAAAACATTGGATCTATTCAAAAAATCTCCGGGAAGAGCATCAATAAAGGAGCTAACACTTACAGAGTCGAGCATTATTATAATATTGACTCCTTCTTTAAATTTATCGAAGTCTTCTATGAATTCAGAAGATGTATACTCAGCATCGCAAAAGCATAATGCAGAGTTGTTATTTGCATAACCTGAATAAAAGAAAAGAAAAGTATCTCCCTCTTCCAATTCACTGGAAATATCCACTATTTTCTGGCGAACTGCATCCTTGGTGGCAAAACTATTAGTTAGAATGCAAGAATTTGAAAAATAACTGTTATACGGATTTGCGATTTGTCTGGCATCATTAGCGCAAGTTTTAAGCGACTTGTTCCCGTTTTTATATTCATCAATGCCAATACCTAAAACAAAATTCTTAAATCGGACTTGATTTGGATACTTAAGGTAATAAAATGAAGTCAAACCTCTTTCAGGGTCAATCTTTCCATTAAATACAAAAGTGGCACTCTCTTCTACATTTGTTTTAAAGATCGTTCCGTAGTCTTTATCTACATATTCAAAATAAATATTATAGGCTATTGTAGAACCAACATATAAAAACAAGAAAAAGAATATAAATATAAACTTTTTAATCATAACTCACCTCTCGAAAGTAATTTTTTATTTACTAATCAATATATCCATTGCCTATTTTTATTTCGGAATGTCCCTTCATTGTTAATAGTTGACACATTGTTTTGATGGGTTGG
>JAFSWV010000205.1 GCA_017444325.1 bacterium
AAAAAAAAATGGCAACGGAAAGCATAACCGCCTTGTTTAAGCGGTGTCAGAGCGTTTTGAGCCCTGCTACAAGACAGAAACAAAAAAGATAATTTTTACTGCTCGATTATGACCATGCGGAAACCGTAATCGGCATGCGTTGAGCCGGCCATGGCGGAATTTCTGCGGGCCATGCGGCAGTCCATCGGTTCGTTACCGTTCGCCCCGCCGCGGCGAATCCTGAGCAGTTTGGAACTAATCTGATGAAGCGGGCCAGTGGGATCGGTGACAGAACTGGTCCCAAGTTTGTCCTTCATCCAGTCCAGACACCATTCCCAAACGTTGCCGTGCATGTCGTAGAGGCCTATTTTGTTCGGTTTTAACAGTCCGACGTTGTGAATGGTGCTTTCGTGATTCTTGTACCAGGCCAGTTCGTTAAGATTGGCGTCCTTGGTCTTGTCGTCGTCAATTTTAGAGTATGAGCTTCCGTCGTTCCACTGAAGATCGCCTATGAACGTACCGTCTCCGTTGCTGCGGCAAGACAACTCCCACTGCGCTTCGGTGGGAAGATCGAAAACGTACCTGTGTCCGGTCTTGGAGCGAAGTTTGCCAAGGAAGCTGCCGCTGTCCACGGCGTACCCCATGGCCGGCCAGTTCGTGCCGACGTTTTCGCCCCTGATATCGCTGTAATCGTTGCCCGTGATAGGCTTGGTAGAAGTCACGACGGTCTCGCTGTCGATTTTTCTAAACTGCGCTTCGGTGGTCTCGTAGATCGCAATGTAAAAAGGCTTGCTGATGGTGACAAGATGCTGGTCCTCGTTGTTTGAGGAGAAACGGAAATACTCCTTGTCCTCAGTTGAAGAGCCCATCATGAATGTTCCGGCCTCCACCCTCCTGAACCAGATCTGCGTCCGTTTCGTCGCCAGATCGTCGGGAGAAGGATCAACGTAACTGTTCGACATCTCATAGGTGTTGAGATCCAAAACCATGTACGTGGGAGGAAGGATCGTCTCCCTTGCCACGATCGCGACTTTGACGTCGGCGGCGTCAACGGTAGCTCCGAGGTCGGAATAGGCGTCCCAGGTCACCCTTCTGGTCCCAGTGCCCACCACAATGTGATCCGCGCCTTCGCCGGAGAGCGTCTTAAGCGGGAAAGAAGAGCCGTCGCCTATCTGCCCGTAGAAGCTGAGAAGGAATTTCGACATGGTGCCTGTGTTTTCGGAAGTGAGCGTGTAGTCAATATCCACCTTCCCGTTCCAGGGCCAGCGCTGGGTGCATTTGACATTCGAGACAACATTTCCCAAAGCAAAGGAAGCTATGACAAAGGAGAGGCCTGTGATCGCAGCTAAACTTTTCATTGTCGTAATATATGGTTTCTTCTTTTTGGTTTCCGTTTAAGGTTGGATCAGAGCAAGGCGAAAACCGTAATCGGCGTAAGTTGTGCCGTTGCCTGGGCTGGTGCGGCGCGAGATGCGGCAGTCGACGGGCAGATTGCCGTAGGCCCCGCAGCGGCGCGAGTTCTTGGAAGAGGCAGTGGGAAACAAACCGACAGGATCGACCGTCGTCTGGGCAAGCTTGGATGTGGTAAGGCCGTACCGGGAGTCGAAATAGTCTATGCACCATTCCCAGGCGTTGCCGTGCATGTCGTATAGGCCCATAAGGCTCGGTCTCTTAGTGCCGACCTCATGGGCTCTGTTTGAGGAATTCATTTTATACCAGGCAAGCTTGTCAAGGTTGTTGTCCGTTTGTCCGTCAGCGGAATCGTAGGGACTGCCGTCGTTCCAGCAGCCTGCGCCAATGAACGTGCCGTCTCCTCTGCTGCGGCAGGCCAGCTCCCACTGCCCTTCCGTAGGCAGATCGATTATGACGCCCCCGCCTGTCTTGGAGCGCAAATTTCCCAGGAAACTGTCAGAATCGACTCTGCAGTCGGTTTTATACGGCCAGGTGGCGCCTATTTCCGATCCTCTGATCTGGTCGTAACTGATCCTCAGTTTGGGAGCGCATGATTCGCTCGCCGTCTCCGAATCGATCTTGCTGAACTGCGCCTCGGTCACTTCGAAGATGCCGATATAGAAGCCTTTTGTCAGCTGGACATCATGGCTGGTCTCGGTGCCCTTGCTGGTCCAGGAAGGATCGAAATAACTCCAGTCGTCGCCGGTGCTCATCTGATAGGTGCCCGGCTCTATCCTTCTGAACCAGATCTGGCTTTTTTTACTGTCCGAACCGACAGACACGGTGGCAGCGTTCGTGCTTGAGGCGTATGAAAAAGTATAAGCGTTAAGGTCGAGCACGATATACTTAGCCTGGCTCGTCACTTCCTCGGCCGCCAAGGCGATCTTGAAATCGCTTAATTGCGTGCCAGGGAATGTGCCGGAGGGATCCCAAACAGCCATTTTGCTGCCGGAACCAAGAACGATGCCGGCGGATCCGTCGCCCTTCAGATCGCTCAAAAGAAAGCTCTCGCCTTCCCCGGCTTTTCCGTAGAACTTGACCTCGAAGACCGGGTCGTTGGCGGAACTCTCTAAAACGTAGCCGATGTCGACCTTGCCGCTCCAGGGCCAGCACTGGTGGCATGTGACGCTCTTCACGGTCGCGGAAAAAACGTTCGCGCTGAAAAGGCAGACGAGCAAAGTTAGAATAATGATTCTCAAGAGAGGCCTCCTGTCAGTTCAACTCATATCTTTTTACTAGTGCGGAAGCGCAAACCAGGGCAAGCATCATGAAGCCCGCCGCCGGTTCCGGCAGGATACGGATCACAGGATTGGCGCTTCCGGTCGCGTAGGTTTCCGTTCCGGCTTCGTTTTTTATCTCGTAGCAAAGCGTGTAGGCGACCGTGGAGGGAACTTCCTCGCTAAGGTAATCCCATCTGAAAGTCCCGTTCTCATCGACCTGGCTCTCAAAGACAGTATACA
>JAFSWV010000206.1 GCA_017444325.1 bacterium
GATCCACCATAGAAGCCTTCATGGTGTTGTAGTGGTGCAAACAGTCCCAGCCCAGGGCGCGGAACATGATGAGCCCTTCGTCGCTCCAGTCGTATTCCCTGATGTGATCGATGGTCTTTTTGACGCGCTCGTCCTTGGAGCCAAAGATGAAGGTCGGATAGCTCGTCTCCATATTGCCCCAGTGGGCGCCATCCGTTCCGGTGTCAAGGCCCGGCGTAATGTAGCCGTATTTATCGACAACGTCATTGAGATGGCTGACGAGGTTGGAATAGAAATTCTCGTAGTAAGCCTGGAACTTTTTCGACTCCTCCTCGATCCCCAGGTCCTTGGCTGCGGAGGCCAGATAGCGGAAGGCTTTGGCGTTGTAAAAATTGTGCGCCGTGTAGTGGCCCGTTATACCTTCGTTGTCGTAGGGGCCCATTTTCGGCATCAGCTTCAGAGGATCGTTGGCGATGATGTTGGTGGTGTAGGTGTAGTTGCTCATTAAGTGCGGCCACACCTGCTTTAAGAATTCCATGTCCTTGGTCTTCTGGTACCACATCAAAATGGCATACGAGCAGATGTTCTCCTGGTCGTTGTAGAAGCGGCCGCTGTCCTCCTGCTGGCGGATGTACTGATCGACGACCTTCCTGCCTTCGTCGGGCATGCCGGCATAATACCAGCCCCAGCTGAAGTACATCATGTCGCGGGGCACGAACATGTAGTACTGCATCTCGTTAACGCCCTGGTAATAGGTGCCGTCGCCCTGGTCGTCCCTACTGATCGCCATGTTGATAAGGGAGGTATAGAAAGCGTTCTGGACTTTCTTTTCCGGGATCTTCAGTTCGACCGCCTTATTCAGAAGCTTATCCCAGTCTTCCTTCACTTCCGCAAGCTTCTTATCGAAGACCGCGGGATCGAGGTAAGCCTCCAGTTCCGCCATCTCGTTGGTGGAAGTCGGAACGTTGGGGAAAAGGAAAGTCAGGCTCTTCGTTTCTTTCGGCTGAAGACTCACTTCGTAGCGCGCCGGGCACCAGGGAGCCGTTTCCGTGATGGCGAGCTCGTAGCCTCTGAAGGCGCCCTTGTAGGGATTGTCGATGGTGGCGGAGATGCTTCTGCCCGGATCGTCCTGGTAAAGGGCCACGATAAGATCGTCCCTCAAAGAAGCGTTGCCCCTGAATTCATAAAGGGAGCCGCGGCTAAAGGGGAAGCTGTTGTTCTGGTCGATTCTCCTGGTGACGCCTTTGTGGCGCGTTCCCACGCCGAAATAGGCCGTGTTCTCGACCTCCTTGGTATTCTCCAGGTCCACTTTCACAAAAGCGTACAGCGAGCTTCTGGGGACTTCCCTTTCTTTCGTGAAGGCAAACATCTTGAAGTTATATTTCACGCCGAGCTTTTCGAGGCTGTAGCTTATGATGGGATAAACGTCGTCCTCAAAGACGCGGTTGCGGTTGTGCGTCGGTTCATATTCAGGACCAAACATGAACATCAGTTCCGCCGCCCTGCTGTAGAGGTAGCCTTCCGCCGTCACCATAAAAGCGTAAGGCGCGTCCCAAATTCCCAGCTGATCCGTCGGCCGACTGTAGTAACAGAAAGGTTTCGCCTCGTCTATTTCAGGCGAGGCCATGGGAAAATTGTAGGCGGCCAGAGCCGAAACGGAAAGCAGGCAGAGCGTTAAAGCGAGCAGATGTTTTTTCATGTGTCCTTAAGGTTTATTTATTGATTTGTAATTTTTCTTTGGCAGCGTTCAAGACCATATCCACGCTTACGGCCTTCATGCAGCGGTGGTCGCTCTCGCAAGTCCTCCGACAGCGCTTATGGCAGTCGTGCTCCCCGCGCAGCAAAACGTTGTTGTTCCCCAGCGGTGCGGTCCTCAGCCAGTTGGTGGGGCCGAATATGGCAACGACAGGCGTTTTCACGACGGCGCCGAGATGCATGGTGCCGGTGTCATTGGTTATCAGTACTTTCGCTTCTTCCAAAACAGCCGCCAGCTCGAAGAGCGTCGTTTTTCCGGAGAGATCCTGGCAGAAGGATTCCTCTCCTTCCTCTTCCTGCACCTCTTTTGCTATCGCTGAGCAGACGGGGCTGTCCCCTTTCCCGCCCACGATGTAACAAGCAAGGCCTGTCTCTTTGTGCAGTTTCTTTATGGTCTCGACATAGTTTTCAGGAAGCCAGCATTTGGCGGTGCCGTAATTGGCGCC
Organism: bacterium; assembly: GCA_017444325.1. Lineage (GTDB taxonomy): Bacteria > Auribacterota > UBA3054 > UBA3054 > UBA3054 > UBA3054. The sequence continues at coordinate 2,181 of JAFSWV010000206.1, forward strand.
CGGGCAGACTACGAAATAGTTTTCCCTTAATTTCGCGGCGTATTTTTTTGCTTCGTCCGGGATCCTGATATCGGCGTCCAGGGTGTGATCGACCGCGTGGTGCACGAGTTTCTCGACAAGGTAAAGCTGGCAATGGGGCTGCTGCTCGCCGTCCAGGTGATGCGGGAAGGGCACCTTGCGGTTCAAAAGCATTCCGCGGTGATAGGTCGCCCAGCCCATGCGGCGCTTGATCTTAGCTAAAAAAGGAACGAGAGCGGCATCGAAAGAATTGGGCAGAATGAGCGCCAGGTCGAAGTTCATGGGCTTGAGCGCCTGGGCAAAATCCCAGCGGTCGTCAAGGCCCTTCAAACCCTTCCCTATCTCGAAAGGTAGCACTTCGTCGATGTACGGGCACATCCGCCAGACATCCGCCACGGACTTCTTGGCCAGGACTGTTATGTGCGCGTTTGGGCGGAACCTTCTCAACTCCCTCATGGCCGGCATTGCGAGCACACAGTCGCCGAGCCAGTTCGGAGATCTAACGAGGATCTTGTAGGGAGTGAAATCCGCCATCATTGCTCCTTGAATTCCGGATGAAGCTTAGTGTAGCTCTTGCGCCACTTGCGGTGGGCCCAGAGGTAATTTTCCGGCGCTCTTCTTATTTCCTGCTCGAGGCAGGACATCGCGCGCTGCGTCGCTTCCCTAATGTCCTTTTCGGCATCGTCGGTCTCGGCGACGAAGAAAGGCTCGTAAACGTAAGCCTGGAAATGATGGTCAGGCAGTTCCCGGCAGAAAGCCGGGACTATGGGACAGTGAGTCATGCGGGCCAAGGCAGCCGCAGCTCCTGTCGTGGAGCAGACTCTGCCCATGAAGACAGTCGGCACGCCGCCTTTGCCGGCGTACTGATCGGCTACAAGACCGATCTCTCCGCCTTTCCTCAAAGCTCTGATAAGCGGGCGCAGGGCGTCTTTTTTGCTGACGAGCTTCAAACCGATCTTCACCCTGATGGCGGCGATGTCTCTATATATCAGCTTATTGCGGAAGGGGCGCCCGACGGCCGTGAAATCGCCGCCCAAAAGCGTGCTGGTCCAGCTCTGGCTTTCCCAGTTGCCGTAGTGCGCCGTGAAGTAAACGATGCCGCCATCGCCCATGGCGTGGGCCTTGGAGACGCGGTCAACGTGCATGCACTCGAACCCGCTTGGCACGCGCTTAAGCAGCCGCGGCATGATAAGGACGCCTATGGCGACGCGCGCAAGGTTCCTGAAGCTGGCCTTGGCAATGCGCCTTACTTCGCGCTCATCCTTTTCCGGGAAAGCGTGCCTTATGTTGTCTATGGCGATAGCGCGCTTTTTAAGACCGAGGTGGTAACTAAGGTTTCCGAAAAAGTCCGCCATCTTGTAGCAGGAGTCTATGCTCATTTTCGAGCAGACATATTTCAGGGACAGATAGACCGAGTATCCGAGAAGACCGACGACGTAGGCTGTCTCGATGATGACTATGATCCAGCCCAAGACTCCGGTAGCCACGAACTTCTCGCCCAGGAGCCACTGCAGGCCGGTCGCGGCGGCGGCTTCTTTATCGTAGGGCCAGATGCGTCCTGTCACCTTGATGGTGAAGACCCAGCCGCAGTGCGTGGCGATGGCAGGCCACAAAGAGCCTGTCTTCATGGTGAGCCCGCAGAGCATAAGGGAACAGACGAAAAGCCCGATGAAGCCTGGAATAACGACCTGCCAATCGCAGATGGGCTTCAAAAAGAGCGCCATGTGATAGAAGCCGGCCAAAGGATCAGTGCCAACGAAATTCGCCTGGGCTACTTTTATGCTCTTCAAAAAATGATCGAGGCTGAAGATGTGCAGGGAGGCGAAGATCAAGGAGGTGAAGAGCGCAGAATACCTGCTCCTGAAGCGCGTCTTGAAGGACGTAAACAAAAGCCCGCGGAAAATGGTCTCCTCTTTGAAGGCTACAACAAAAGCGGAAAAAAACGCTTCAACTCCCTTTATGAAGAAATAATCCCAGCTCTTTGGCTGGAAATGCTTAAAATCCCAAAAACGCTGGTTGAATAATATGTCGATCTGGCTGAAACAAATTGAACGCAATTGCTTGAAATCTGCCAGATACTGAAAGAAATTTAAGCGCACCTGACAAGAATAAGGCGAATGATACCCTCTGAAGCCAGCGCAATACTGGATGACGGTCATCAGAGCTATCGTTATGATAGCAACAAGGAACCAGCTCCCGAACTCGTTTTTGATGTGCTGGCGCTTGTAATAAACTTTGTATGGGATCTCTATCCCCAGTTTCTTCCAGAAGGCCAAAAAGACCAGAATCTCAGAAACGAGGAAGACCCTGTTGAAGACCTTGCGGAAAATGAAAGCCTTCGTCAGATCCAATTGGCTCGTCACCCTATAGACCCAGGGAGCCGCGACCATCGCGACAACTAGGCCTATGAGCGCCGCCAGGGCGATCATTTTTATGTTGACCTTTTTCTCCGCCATTACTTCTTGGTTTCCGTTTCCTTCTCTACTTTCTCTTCCTTCAATTCGTCGATGCGCTTGCCAAGCTCGACTTCGGAAGCGGTGTTGAAACCTTCCATAACATAGCGGACGACGCCGGCCTTGTCGATTATGAAGGTCTTGGGAATGTTGTCGATGTCGTAAGTCTTGACCAAAGAGCGGTCGGGGTCGCAGTAGATGATGGTGTCCAAGCCTCGCTGGAAGGCCAGGAGTGTCTTCATATCCTGCTGGTCGGAGACGTTCACGAACTGCACGCCCGTGCCGGCGTATTTGGAATGAAGCTTGTCTATGACGACCATGTATTCGCGGCAAAGCTGGCTCCAGCTCGCGAAGAAGGTCAGAACGATGACGCCCTTGGCGCCCGGCTTTATGATCTTGTCTTTGCCGGAAAGATAATTGACCTTGATGTCTGGAGCTTTCTTGCCAAGGAGCGAATGGTTCACATACATGCTTGGCAGTTCCTGAAGGATGTCGAGGTTAGACAAAAAGATCCCCTGCGGCGGCGTATAGTAAAAGAGTTTGTTGTCAATGTAGGTGTTGACGAGGGCCTGCTTCAAGGTCATCATGGAAAGCAGATTCCCGTAAAGATTGTAGCGCTTGAACTCTTTCACTATACCTTCGTTGTTGATCTTCATGCTGACTCTGTCAGGGACAAAATTTGAGAAACCCTGGGGCCCCATGGCCGAGGCCTGTTTTGCGATTCCTTTCAGCATGTCGGAGTCGTGCCTTATGTTGCCTTCGAATTCCCAGCCGTCGGCTGCTTTCTTGACCTTGGTGAAGATGTAATTGTAGCGCAGGCCTTCGTAGGAGTTGGTCTTCACCGGCGTGATCAAAAAGGGCGTCGCGCGATCCATAAACGATATGAAGATGTCGCCCATGCTTGCAAGCGTCCAGAAAGAGACCGCCACGGTCTTGCCGCTAGGAGAAATGGAAATTTCCCAGCCGTTGGTGCCGTTCGAAATGGTCAGTTCATGCGAGCGGGTTATGCCGTCCATAGCGTGGGTCCACACCTCGCTTCTGAAGCGGTACGGCGGCTCCTGCAGGATACTGCCGCTTTGAAAAACATCGCCCTGCATGGAGTGGACCATCGACGTATAGGTCAAATCCAGGCACTCAAGCGACGCCAGCCTCTGGGAGATCTCATAAAAAGCCTTCGCCACCGGCTCCTTTTCACCATAAATGTTGGAGCTTTCCGTTTGGGCGGCAAAAAGCGCGGAGGCGCATATCAAAACAATTAACAATATTCTCATGCTCAATCCTTCATAAAGGGGGAAGCGTATCTTAGACGCCAGGAAGATTCCGGAAGTTTTATTTCAGGCTTTAATCCGTTGAAAGTTGAGAAAGCTTTCTTCAGCATATCGACCATTCCCTCGTTCTCTTCATACTCGACCAGTTCGTAATCGACAAGGCCGAGCTCCTTGAAAGTTTCCTTCACTTCCTCCATGTAGCCGATTTTGTCCGTCAGGCCGTTTTCCACCGACTGTTTGGCGGTGTAGATCCTACCGTCGGCCAGTTCCCTAACTTTTTCCACGGGCATATGGCGCCCGTCGGCGATAACGTCGACGAACTGGTCATACAGTTCGTTGATGGTCGCCTGCACGACGTTGGAGACAGCCTCCGAGACGCCCTTCATAGGGTTCAGCATATCCTTCATAGGCCCGGAAGTGAAGCTGATACTTTTTACGCCGAGCTTTTCCGCGGCTTCCTGAAAATTGATGCCCTGCATCATGACGCCGATGGAACCGGTGATGGTTGTCGGAGTGATGACGATCTTATCGGCGTGCGCTGAGACATAATAGCCGCCGGAAGCGGCCACGCCGCGCATGTACGAAACGACGTAGCGGTTGGACGAGGAGGAGCGGAATTTCTTGATCTCCTGGTCGATGAAGTCGCAGGCGGTGATCTCGCCGCCCGGGCTGTCCACCACGAGAAGCAAGCCTCTGACGTCCTTGTCATCCTTGGCGTGTCTAATGTCGTCGATTATGACTTCGGCTGAGCCGTCGCTCTTGCCCCAGAAGGAACTTTTGTCCTCTTCGAAAGAGATGGCGCCTTTTATGTCTATCTTGACAACTTTGCATTTGCTGGTCTCTTTTGAGACGACCGTCTCTTTCTCATAGCCGTTCTCAAAGTAATCCCTCACTTTGTCAATGCTGGCTGATAACGCCAGGAAAGAGAGAGCAAGGACGAGAAGCCCGCCGCAGATTATGAAAGCTCCCAGAAGTCCGGAGCAGCCGCAGCCGCTCGAAAGGCGGCTTGGCTGGCCAGGATTGCCGGGAGCGTCGGGAATGTTGTACTGATCCATTATTTATTGACGAGTTCGTAAGTTTCCAGAGCGATCATGAGCTCTTCGTTGGTCGGGATCACCCAGACGGGGATCTTGGAAGAGGGCGCTGATACGCAGCCGGCGAAGCCCCTTTCTTTGTTCTTCTCGCCCAGCTCCAGTCCGAGTCCGCTCAGATTGCCGCAGACCCACTCGCGCATCTCGGCGGAGTTCTCGCCGATGCCGGCGGTGAAGACGATGGCGTCGGTCTTGGGAAGCAGGGAAACGTAGGAGCCCACGTACTTGGCGATGGAGTAAGCCGTCATCTCGAGAACTAGCTTGGCCTGATTATTGCCTTCCTTGGCGGCGCCTTCCACATCGCGCATGTCGCTGGAAACTTCGGAAACGCCCAAGAAGCCGCTCTGCTTATTCAGGATCTTGTTGACTTCCGCCGGAGCGATGCCGAGGTTCTCGATCATGTACAGCACGATGGCGGGGTCGATGTCGCCGCTTCTGGTGCCCATGACGACGCCGGCCAGGGGCGTAAGGCCCATGGAGGTGTCGACGCATTTGCCGCCCTTGACGCAGGTGATGGAGGAGCCGTTGCCCAGGTGGCAGACCACGATGTTAACTTCATCAAGCGGCTTGCCGCTCATCTCAGCGTAGGCCCTGGTCACGAACTTGTGGCTGGTGCCGTGGAAGCCGTAGCGCCTGATGCCGTTTTCCTTATAGAACTTGTAAGGCAGGGCGTACTGGAAGGCCTTGGCGGGCATGGTCTGATGGAAAGCCGTGTCGAAGACCGCGACGTTGGGAACGCCGGGCAGCGCTTTCTGGCAGGCCTTGATGCCGGCCATGTTGGCGGGGTTGTGCAGCGGAGCAAGCTTTCCGCATTCCTCGATGCAGGCTATGACTTCGTCGTTGATGACCGCGGAGGAGAAGAATTTTTCGCCGCCGTGCACCACGCGGTGACCGAAAGCGTCGATCTTCTGCCCTTCTTTCAGAACGTCTTTCTTCAGCGCTTCAATAACGTAAGAGACCGCTTCCGTATGGTCGGAGGCTTTGATGGGCGAACTGGGAAGCTTCGTTTCGCCGTACGACATCTTGAACATGGCGTCGCCGCCCAAGCCGATGCGCTCCACCAAGCCTTTGGCGGCCACGGTGCGCTCGGGAAGGGAGATAAGCTGGAATTTAAGGCTGGAACTGCCGCAGTTGATAACAAGAATAAACATTTTTACTCCTTAAAATTTTTTCCATTCGTAAGTTTTGCCGTTGCTGACTTCCACCCAGATGCCCTTGGCTTTGGCGGCGTAAACGGCGGCGTAAGTCTTCTGGATCTCAGCCACAGTGGTGTTCTGGCTCTTGGCTTCCTCTTCGTAGAAGGCCTTCCTGGCGGCGTTCAGTTTCTTGACGGCTTCCCCGGCGGCGGCGGCGACTTTGGGATCGCACTTTTCGGGTTTGCCGATGTAAGTGACGTAACCGTCCTTGTTCTCGCCGACGTAGCCGGTCTTCATGTATTTGACGTAAGTGTCAGCAAAGAGCTTCTTCATTTCCTGATAGGCCTGAGACTTCTGCTCGGCAGCTTCGCACGAAGAGATCGAAAGAGCGGCGACAAAACGTTCCATAACTCTCACGAAAGCGGAATCCGGCTCCGGTTCCGGCTCATCGTCGAGCCCGGCGTAGAGGTCGTCCACCACTTCCTCGGCGTGCTGGTAGATGTGAATGTTGATCTCGGCATTGATGGCGATGGGTTTCTCGGCGTCGCCGGTGATCTTGACTTCCGGGGTGCAGGCCAAAAGAGCCGCAAGACCGAGCGCGGCGCAAACGAAAATGGCGAGGTTTTTCATAATGTTTCCTTGGTTTAAGTTTAAGTTATCTATTAATTTTACCAAAAAAGGAGAGCCTTTTTGGCCACGCCCTAAACCGCACAGCCGAAAACACTTTAAAAAATGCCCTAAGAAAACATGCTATTTTGCTATAATGATATAAACTCAATTAACCAACAGGAGAAACAAATGAAACGTTTATCCCTTCTCCTCTTAACAGTGATCTTTGTTGCGGCCATGAGCGTCATGGCTGAAGAAGAGGTCATCTGGTCCGAGGATTTCAGCACCTACACGGTCGGCGACCTTATGTCCGCCCACAGCAACGAATGGTCCACCACGGGTCCCCACTACATCGTCGATGACGACGGCAACAAGTGCGTCAAGTTCTTCGCGCCGGACGGCGAATCCTTGAAAGGACTTAGCTTCATCAAAGTCCCCGACACCACGCCCCTGTGCGGACGTTACTACATCCGCTTCTCCTGCAGACTGAAACTCTTCAAAGAGTCCCAGGTCATGCACGGCTTCCGCAGCCCTGACTACTTCGTGTTCGACATGATCAACAAGCACGGCGACGGCTACGGCGTGGACTGCGACCGTTCCTACGGCTCCCTCCTTTTCACCGACGGCCGCTTCCCCCACGACCAGTGGGCCGACTACAGCTTCCTGATGGAGATCACCCCGGGCGCCTACCGTCTTAAAAACATGGTGGTGAACGGCGTCACCAACGACTACGACATCGCCGTCGTGAACAGCGGCAGCGGCGATATCGGCACCAGGCTCTTCTTCGGCGGCTGGGGCAACCCCGAGTTCTATCTTGACGACTTCAAGATCACCAAAGTCCTTAAGGAAGGGCAGCCCGTCACCTCGGCCCTCGTCAATGGCAACCTTGACCTGAACACCGACGAGACCACCATCAGCATCATCAACAAGGGCGCCGGCTCCTTCAACTACACAGCCACCATTGCCGACGGTTTCGGCTTCGCTTCTCTGGAAGACGCGGAAGGCACCTGCGAAGGCGCGGCCACCGTCAAATTCAAAGTTGACCGCAGCGCCATGGGCAACCAGTACTATCACGTGCCCGTCACCATCGACGGCGGCGAAGCCGGCAGCGTCACTGTTTACGTCGGCGTGGCCAGCGGATTGGTGCTTATGAACTGCGACTTCGAGTGCTACGAGGAAGGCAAGCGCCTCCCCGAGCAGGACACTCTCTGGCAGAGCAACGGCCCCCACTATGTCATGACCGACGAAGGCAGCAAGTGCATGCGCTTCTACGCCGAGGAAGGCCAGTCCCTCTACAACATCACCTACAATTCCATCCCCGACACGAAGCCCTACGTCACGAACTACTACGTGAAGTTCTCCTGCCGCATGAAGGTCCTGGAAGAATCCCAGGTCATGCACGGCATCAGGAACTACTTCATGTTCGACGCCATCAACAAGCTTGGCAACGCCTACGTCGTTGACTGCCACCGCTTCTACGTCACCGAGATGAAGCTCACGACCGGCTACTTCCCCAACGGAAAGTGGACCGACTACAGCTTCGTCATGGACATCACCCCGGGCTCCTACCGCCTGAGATCTATGACCATCAACGGCGTGACCGACGACTTCAACCTTCCCAAGGGCGAAGAGTCCGGCCAGGGCGAAATTGGCAACGCCATCTACTTCGGCGGCTGGGGCGCCCCCGACATCTACATCGACGACATTCAGCTTGAACTCGTCGAGAAAGAAGCCAAGCCCGAAC
>JAFSWV010000207.1 GCA_017444325.1 bacterium
GTTGCGGTCTCAACTTTGCTGGACTTGAGTATCTCGACTTGCATACGCCCCCTTTTGCCAATATTTGCAAAGTCTGTTCCCTATATCTTGCCGTGTCCACTTTCTTGGGTACATTTTACCGTGAGCTCCATCATGCCGCCGGGCCCGAGGAACGCGTCAGAGAGCCGCAATGTCATTGTCGGTGGCAATTTGGCCTTGCCACGATAAAAGACGTGGAACTGCGGCGTCGGTATCTTGAAGAGCGCGGCCCGGTAAATCATTTTGGCGTCAATGAGCCGGTAATAGATCTTAGCGGCGTAGAACAAACAACGCAGGGGCATGTTCTCATTGACGGTGGACTGGTGCTCAAAGAGGATGATGAACTTCCCATCCAGTGTAAAAGCGACATCGTTTTTGACGTCGTTGAAGAAAGTCCCGCGCAGGGTGGCAATCCGGAGGGCTTTCGTGTCACGGTAGTTCGTGTCTGCCAGCGCGTTATAGAGCTCCAGCAGGGCTTTCTTGTCGTTGAAGAGCTTGCGGAACATGGAATCGCGGTAATTGCGCTTCGCCTTCATCGCGCCGCCTCCTTTTTGCCTATTATACCACAGAAACCGCCCGGTTGTCATGCGGCGGCGATGGATCGTTACGCGCTTTGTTCTATAAGGCAATTTTCATGCAATTTTAATATTTTCCCAACCAAAATGCCCTTTTTTTCGCCGCAAATTCGTGTATAATAGACATAGAGATTTTCCCCATCATCCTGGCATCCTTTCCGGAGCACAGGAAATCCAGTCTGTTTCAAGGAGGTGTTTAACACGATTTACAAAGGCAAGGAACTCACGCCGGAGCAACTCGCGCTGGCGAAGTCCTGCACGACGGCGGATGAGCTGATCGCGAAGGCAAAGGAAGGCGGCTTCGAACTGGATAAGGAAGACGCCGAGAAATTTCTCAAGATGAAGGATGAGATCAATTAAGAATTAAGGGAGGAAATGAACATGAAACTTGGAAAAATGGTTGCTTCGGCGCTTTTCGCCGCTTCGGTACTGACTTTTGGCGTTGCCGACCCCGTGCTGGACGCCACGCCGGTCGTTCACGCCAATTCCTCGGAGTGCCAGCTCGAAAATTACTTCACGCTGGTCTGGGACGGTGAGATTACCGATTACACCATCACCTCGCTGGAGTTCGGCACGGCCCGCCCGTACAGGGATTTCGACCCGCAGCCGTATATCCAGGATCTGATAAGCAACGGATATTTCGAAGAGGTCAAGAAGTGGGACGCGCCCGACGGCCAGTACGTCGTTCTGGAATTCGCCAACCAGGGCGCACGTTTTGAATTCTTCTTCGGCAAGGACGGAAACTATATCCGCCAGAATCTTGACGGCGACCAGTCGGTTTTCCATTTCGTCGGCAACGCCAAGGCCGTCGACGTCATCAATGCCTGGGGCAAGCAGATGAAACACCGCGGCAGATGGTAAGAGGTACCCTTCCATGAAACAGGGAAAAATCCTCATGGCTTCCGCCCTGTTCTCCGCTTCGCTCCTCACCTTCGGGGCAGCGGATCTCCTGCCCGGCCCGGCGCCGGTGACGCGGGTATACGCGGCCGATGTCTCGTACGAAAGCGGCCAGGCGGCGGAAGCATTCGCCGGGCTCTGGACGGAAACGGTCGCCAAACGCGGCCGGATTGACGTCAGCCCAAACGACGACGGGACGTTTGCCGTCTCCATCAGTTGGCCCAACGGCGCCGCCGAGAAAGTCTTCTGGCAGATGACCGCGAGACCGGCCGAGCCGGGTGCCTTCGTCTATGACGACGGCGTCTGCACCGTACGAAGGTACAGCGCCGACGGCAGTTACACGGAGAAAACCCGCTACGAGAACGGCTCCGGCGCCTTCTATCTGCAAGGAGAAAAGCGCCTGACATGGTCGGACGACATGGAGGGCACGGCCAATAACTCCGTATTCGCCAAACGATAATAAAACAGGGGCTGTCGCATGAAACCATGCGGCAGCCCCTGCTTCTTTTTCCAAACACACAATTTTGGCGAAGCCCCCATTTCACCAACCGTCCGCAAACGCTGATACGGCATGGACTCATCGCCTCTCACGAAGGCGCGGCTAAAAAAATCAAATTCAAATTTTTTGAATCCGATTTTTTAACCGGGCGATAATTCGATGGCCGCCAGCTATTGAGAAACAAGGTGAGAAGCGATATCCCCTCCTCGGCGTCAAAACCAAAATTGTCACGCTAAAATTGTCACACTAAAGATTGCCGCGAAAACAGGCGGCTGGCAAAGACTCCCTTTTGTTTCAAACCGGTAATCCCTTCGGCTTCGGCAGCCCCGCGGCTTCTTTTGCCATCTTCCAGGCCTCGCCCTGGGTGATCAGATGGCCGTTGACCGAGTAAACGCTGCCGCCGTTTTTGTCCTTTGAAGCCAATATTAGCAAATCAGATAGCACGCAAAGCCAGAAAAGACGCGAATTCAGCGTCTTTTTTGTTTCTGCTCTTTACGTTATGCTCTAGTTGTGCTATAATATGGCGGGTGATAATATGATCCGCAAAGACAGA
>JAFSWV010000208.1 GCA_017444325.1 bacterium
CGACCGTCGAGGGAAGCTGCGGCAGAGGATCCGTCTTGGTCTGGGTAGTCTCCTTGGTCGGCTTGCTGTTCTCAGTCGCCTTCTTCGCGGTCTTGGCCTGAGATTTTCGCTTTTCGGCGCGCTCCTGCTGTTTTTTCTTTATGAAGTCCGGCATCTCGGAAACGTTCGTGTCCTTCTTGGGCTCGACTTTCTTTTCGACTTTTTTCTCGGACTTCTTCTCGACCGGCTTTTCGACTTTTTTCTCGACCGGCTTTTCCACCGGCTTCTCGACCTTCTGCTCTTTGGGAGGTTCCTGCTTCACTTCCTTCTTTTCGGGAGGAGGCGTGACGGGTTTCGGCGGGTCGGGCGTCGGCGGCGAGGGAATGCTGGCCTGGGGGATCTGAGTAAGCGTCACTTTCGCCTGGACGCCCACGAGCTTAGGCTGAGGCTCCGCCAGGGAAGCCAGGACGATAAGGAGAAGGAAGACCAGGATGTGGCCTACGAAGGAAGGAAGAAAATATGACGAGGAGAGTTTTCCCATCTTACCTTTCGTTTCCCGTGGTTTCCGTCGCGAAATAGGAAGTGTCCACGCCTATTTCCCTCAGATGATTGACTAATTCCAGAACGTTCCCGTAACGGAAACGTCTGTCAACTCTTATAATGACTTCAAGCTTGTTTGTGGGAGTTTCCTTCAAGCGCATCGCCTGGATCTCTTTTTTGAGCGAGCCGAAAGGATCAAGGCGGTCCATCTCGCGGTCGTTCACATAGAGGACGCCGTTCGTCTCGTGCGTCGCTTCATCGACGCACTGCTGCATGCTGACAACGGCCGCGTAGTCGGGCTGCTCGAAAGTCATGGGCGAAGCCTTGGGGAGCGTGACGTCCACGCCCTGCTCCATCAAAGGAACAAGGAGAATGAACATGATGAGGACGGTCATGGTAACGTCCACCAGAGACGTTACGGTTATCCTCGCGTCATCCGATCCGCGGCGGTCCCTTAGGATGCTCATTTGTCCCCCAAGCCGACGGCCACGCCGGCGCTGTAAGCCGCGTCCATGAGACGGATGACGTATTCGTAAGGAAATTCGCCATCCGCCCTGATGATGACGGAAAGATCTTTCTTCTTGGCCTTCATCTCGCAGAGCGTCAGGTAAAGTTTGTCAAAAGGCTTCTCCGGTCCCATGACGGTGTCCCCTAATTTCACCACGCCGTAACCGGTGTCCTTGGCTTTCGTCAAAGACACGATCAGGGGTTCTTCGGGGTTTTCCTGGGAACTCACGGCGTCGGAAGAAGGGTGTTCGATCTTGAGCCCCTGTTCGAGAACAGGAGCGATCAGGATGAACATGATCAGAACCGTCATGGTGACGTCCACAAGCGACGTCACGTTCAGGTCGGCATCTTCACTGCCACGGCGCCTTTTTAGGATGCTCATCAATTACTCCGAGGTCTTTTCCCTTTCCAAAGCGCGGTTCAGCCTCGCTTCCAGAAGCCTGGCGTACTCTTCCATAAGCACGATCTGGGCGTTCACCTTGCCGCGGAAGTAATAGAAGATCGCAGCCGCCGGAATGGCGACCACAAGGCCGGCCACCGTCGTGATAAGAGCGACGGAGATGCCGGGCGCCACGGTAGAGATCGTCGTGTTGCCGCTGCCGACCATGCCGCGGAAGGAGAGCGTCAAGCCCCAGACCGTTCCGAAAAGACCCATCATGGGCGCCAGCATCGCGGTGACGGAGAAGAAGGTCAGGCCGCCTTCCATCTCGTTGATCTCCCTACTCAAAGCCGCATCCATGATATGCCCCGCTTCCGTAATGTCGGAAGCAGAGGCCTGGCCTTCCGCGAAAAGGAAGTCCATGGCCGCCCTGTAAATGCGGTAAACGGGCGTTTCGGAAGTCTGCGGAAGATCGCGGTAAAGCTGGGCGAAGTCGCGCAAAAACTGAGCTCTGAATTCCGCCAGCCTCTGGGCTAAGTGGGCGTTGGCCGACTCAAGCTTTTTGAAGTAGAGGTGCTTGGAAATAAAGAGACTCCACATGTAAACCGACATCAGGGCCAGGACGAGCATGTCTATCCGGCCGCAGAGGTCGAAATCGTGGTAAACGTTGATTATTTCTTGCCACATAGTTTTTTATTTTTCCGGTTCGATGATTTCTAAGCCGTCCATGTAGGGACGCAGCACTTCGGGAATGACGACGCTGCCG
>JAFSWV010000209.1 GCA_017444325.1 bacterium
CGCGCGGGCCGTTCCGCAGCCTGGACATTCGAAGCCTGTTAAGGCGTAGAAAAAGCAGCGGGGAAAAAATGGGAAGGTGGTCGGATCGAAAAAGGAGAAAAAGATGATCAGGGCCAGAACGACCAGAAGGGCAAGGGCCCAATTTATTTTCGCTCGTCTTTCCATATGTGGCGGTAAAGTCTCGTCATGTGGTCGGAATTACTTTCCTTGACGAAGGTGTAAAACTCCCAGCCGTAGCGCTCGTAAAAAGAAGTGTGCTCGGTGGCGAGGTAAAGCGTGTCGCAGCCACTTGTCTGCATGTCCCTGGCGATGTGGTTTAGGAGCGCGCCGGCCAGGCCCTGCTTTCTATGGGGCTCTTCCACGAAGACGGCGCAGACGTTGGGCGCGAGGTCCGGTCTCATGTGAAAATCGTTGGGAATGACGCCGGCGCCGGCGATGATCTTCTTCGTTTCGGGATCCCTTATGACGTACCAGTAGTTGTCCTTGGGCTCTTTCATGCTGGCAAGGTAGGCGCTTTTTGGGATATGCCACTTGTCGCTGAACCAGGAGGCGGCTTCTTCCATTTCCGGTTCCGTTTGCGGAACAGTCTCTATGGGCCTGAGATTCTGGGGGATCTTGAAGACGCCAGTTCTCCAGCCTTCGATGAGGGTAGATCTCTGCTCCATGGCGCCAAGGCGAGTGAAAAGAATTGAAAGCGCAGGATACTGCTCGTCCAGGATGCCGGCCAAAACCAGGTGGCCTCCGGGCGCTACGGCGGCCAACAAACGCTCTACGTTGCGCTCTAAGACGGCGCAGAGGATGTTGGCGATAACTATATCGTATTTTTTATTTGGGGCGTAAAAAAAGAGGTCCTGCTGAAAAACTGAGATCTTGTCTGCCACCTGGTTTTTTTCAGCGTTCTCCTTGGCAGCCATGACCGCCTGGGGCTCGTTGTCGAAGGCGTCGATCGTTTTTATGCCCAGTTTCGCTCCAGCCACGGCCAATATGCCCGTGCCGGTGCCGGCGTCCAGAAGGCTGGCGGGCTTGCTTTGGTTCGCGAGTTCCTCTAAGAATTCCAAACAAGCCTTGCTGGTGCCGTGGCTGCCGGTGCCAAAAGCCATGCCGGGATCGTTGACGAGGATGATGTCGTTCGGTTCAGGAGAATACGTTTCCCAAGACGGCACGATGACAAGATTCTTCCCTACTCTGCTGACGTGGAAATTTTCTTTCCACTTCTCCGCCCAGTCTTCTTTTTTTACGATCCTTTTTTCAAGGGAAAGATCGGAGGTCAGAAACTTCGCTGTTTCCAGAAGTTTTCTTTCGGCTTGGCTTACTTCATCTTCGCTTTTCAAAAAAAGGCTGAAGACCGCCTTTTCGGAATCCGTCAGTTTTTCTACGGAAAAATCGGCTTCGGGATCGTCCCAAAGTTCGGCGAGCTGCTCGCAAACGCCAGGTTCCGCGCTTAAGCGTAATTCAATCAAGTCCGCCATCACTTCAGAAGAGAGGCGCCAAGCTCGGTCATCTTTTCGGCCTCTTCGAGGGTGGGCGCTTCCGCGTAGAAACGGCAGACCGGCTCGGTGCCGGAGAACCTGAGCAGCAGCCAGGAGTCGTCCTCCAGCTCGAATTTGACGCCGTCGATGGTTTTGATGTTTACGACCTTGCGGCCGAGGATCTCTTTGGGCGGTTCGCTTTCAAGTTTTTTCATGAAAGCGTCCTTGGCGTTGGGGTCGCAGGCTTTGTCGATCCTGTGGTAGCGCAATTTCCCAAATTCTTTATCGATGTAGGCAACGGCTTCGCCGGCGTTCTTGAAGCCGAGGCCTATGAGAGCTTCTGTAAAGAGGAGACCGGACAATACGCCGTCTCTTTCGGGGATGTGCTTCCGGTAGCCAAGGCCTCCGCTTTCTTCGGTGCCCACCAGGGCGCTGCCGTCAAGAAGGTACGGAACGATATATTTGAAGCCCACGGGCTTTTCTTCCAGGGGAATACCATATTTTTCACAGAAGCGGTCGATGGTCTTGGAACAGGAAACGGTCTTAATCATTTTGCCGGACCATCCTTTGCACTTCATAAAGTAAAGCGCAAGGATGAGCGCGATCTTGGGAGTGATGATGTACTCTCCACTGTTGTCAGCAGCCGCCAGGCGGTCGGCGTCGCCGTCCGTGACCAGACAGACGTCGAAATTTTCCTTCACCGTTTTCGCAAGGCTCTCAGCCATGTTCGGAGGAACGGGCTCGGGAGCGATGCCCGGGAAAGCGGGGTTGCGTTCAGCTCTTATGGTCACGGCCTCGTGGCCGTATTTCGACAAGATGTCGGAGATATAAGTCTTGCCGACGCCGTAGAGGGAGTCCACGAGAACTTTTAATTTTTTCGTTCTGAGAAGATCCTTGTCCAGGAAATTCTCCACCCATTCCAGATAGACTTTTTCCGGATCGCCCGCGAGGACCAAGCCTTTTTTCTCAGCTTCTTCTTTCGTTATCCTTTGGGGCGGATTCTTCCCGACTTGCGCCTCTATTCCTTTGGTGGTGGTAACGTCCGCGGAGCAGCCAGGGGGAAGCTTGATCTTGAAGCCGCTGTAGTTGGCGGGATTGTGGCTGGCGGTTATCATGACGCCGCCCACAAGATCAAAGTGTTTTACAGCATAGGAAACAGCGGGAGTCGGCAGCGGCTTGTCTGAGAGCAGCACTTTGAAGCCGTTGCCCCAGAGGATCTCGGAAACGAGCGAAGCGAAGCGTTTGCCAAGGAAACGATGGTCGTAGCCAACGACGAGCGAAGCTCCGGCTTTGCCTTCCGCTTTGAGATAATCAGCGTAGGCCTGGGCCGCCAGGGCAAGGTTCTCAAACGTGAAGGTCTCGGCTATGATGCCGCGCCAGCCGTCTGTGCCGAATTTAATTACGTTCCCTGCCATCCTATTTCCTTTCCATCGCGTAGAACGCTTTGATCCTCTCAGCCATGTCAGGTTTGCCGAAAAGATAGCTGCCGGCTACGAAAACGTTGGCGCCGGCTTTGCAGCAGAGATCCTTCGTTTCGCCGTCCACGCCGCCGTCCACTTCCAGGGCGCAGTCGAGATCTCTCTTTTCTATCTCATTTTTCAGCGTTTCAATTTTGGGGAGCATGTCGGCCATGAAGCTTTGTCCGCCGAAGCCGGGCTCCACCGTCATGACAAGAACGATGTCGCAGAGCTCAAGGTACGGGAAGATCGCTTCCGCAGGAGTTTTCGGCTTTACGACTAATCCGACGGCGCAGCCGGAATTCTTAAGACCGGTCAGGGTGGCCGTCACGGTCTTGGCGTCTTTGAAGGCCGGGCTCTCAATGTGCATGGTGATGATGTCAGCGCCCGCTTCCCTGAATTTGGGAGCGTAGGTGACGGGGTCGTCGATCATGAGGTGGACGTCGAAGATCATGTCGCTTTTGGGCCTGAGTTTTTTGACGACCGGGTGCCCGAAAGTGAGATTGGGGACGAAATGAGCGTCCATGATATCCCAGTGGATAAGATTAGCGCCGGCTGCTTTGGCCGTTTCTATTTCTTCCGCCCACTTTGAAAAATCGCAGGACAGAAGCGAGGGCGAAACGCAGATCCCCCTCAGCGTATCCTTAATCTCTTGTATGGTCTTCATATAAGAAATTATACTAGAAGCCCGTTTAAAATACAAAGCGGACGGTCCCGAGCACTACCAACTAAACCGGCTAAATGTTATAATCCTTTAAATATTCTTTTCGGAAATTTATGGAATCTGCTTCCGCCCAAAAGCAAGGCATTAAGCCGCAGCGTTTCTTTACCGACGGTGATCCTGTTACGGAAAGAGGCATCCGCCGCGCCCTGAACATGACCATTCTGTCCGGTGTCTTCAGCAACGTCTGGACAGCCATCACCGTGAACCTCCCCTATCAGATGTACCTGTCGGTCTTGCAGGCTTCCGGTAAACTGATCGGTCTGGCCGGCACGATTACGAGCTTCACGATGATCCTGCAGCTGCCGGGCGCTTTCATTTCCGAAATGCTGAAGGAAAGGCGGCCCATGGTGGTCTTCTTCGCTTTCATCCAGCGCTTCCTCTGGTTCATCCCGGCTTTCATGCCGCTCTTTTCCAGGGATTACAAAGTCTTAGCCATCACGCTGGTCGCCGTCTGCGTCACTAGTATGGCGCTCGGCAACTTCATCACCGGCTCCTGGCTGGCCTGGATGACGGACCTCATTCCCAACGACAAGGCCGGCAACTACTGGGGACGCCGCATGACCATCGTCATGACGGTGTATCTCGGCACGATCTTCCTCTCCGGTTACGCCCTGGATATCCTGCCGGGCATTTGGAAGGATCTGCCGCTCCTTGGCTTCATGGTGGTCTTCTTCACGGCCGGCGTCTTCAGCATGATCGACATCTTCTACCAGACCAAGACAGCTGAGGTCGTGCCCGAGCATCCCAACCGCGACAAGGGCATGCTTGAAAGGGCGATGATGCCTTTCAAGAGTAAAGATTTTCTCTACCTTACCTTCGCCTTCAGCGCCTGGTTCTTTTTGAACACCATCTTCGCGGCTTTCTCTTACATCTTCATCCGCGAGGAATACGGCATAAGCTACCATGTCATATCCTTCATCGCCGGCGCGAATATTCTTGGCATCGTGGCCTTCAGCAGGATCAGCGGCTATATCATCGACAGGCTTTCCGCCAGGAACTATGTGATTTTCCTGATTATCATAGAGCCGCTTGTCAACCTCTATTGGTTTTTCATCTATCCCGACAAGAGCTTCAGTTTTTCCCTGCCCTATATTGAACGCACCTTCACGATCGCCCAGCCAGTTCTTGTTCTTATGATCGGGCAGTTCATGTTCGGCGCGCTGGCCAACGCCGTTTACATGGGACAGATGGCGCTGCTCGGCATCCACGCGCCGAAGCACGACCGTTCCATCGCCATGGCGAGCCACAACTTCGTCGTCGGCATGGTGGCGGCCCTGGGGCCTATACTCGCCGGTATTTTCATCGACCATTTCAAAGCCTTTCATACCGTGGTCCTCGGCGCCGACTGGCGCTACATGCAGCTAATCGCGGCGGGATTGGCAGTCTTCGCCTGGGGAGCCGTGCTTCCCCTGTTCCTTAAGATCTCCGTGATGGCGGACGAACTGCATTTCAAGGACGCCGTGGGGCGTTTGGCCTTCTACAATCCAATAAGGATGGCGCGCTCCATGTACAACATCATCACGATCCAGAACTCCACGGACGCGGAAGCCAGGGCGGAGGCCGTTGAGGAACTGGGCGAAGAGAACGCGGCCATCGCCGTCAAAGACCTGGTCGAAAAAATGGGCGACCCCTCTTATGAAGTGAGAGAAGCCGCCGCCAAAGCTTTAGGCACCATCGGAAGCCCGGACGCTATCAAAGCCATCCTTGAACTGCTTAAAGACGAGGACACCGACCTGCCCATCACGCTTATCAGGGCTTTGAGGATGAACAACAGCAAGGAAGGCATCCCTGTCATCACTGAAAAGCTCGATTCGCAGAACCCCTTCGTGCAGCGCGAAGCCGCAAGAACGCTGGGCGTTCTGGGCGGCGTCTCCGCTATTCCGAAACTTTGGGAACTGCTTAAGACGACCAACAACGCGACCGTCGCCACCGCCGTTTCCGGCGCCCTGGCGAAATTAGGCTGCCACGACGCCATAAAGGACGTTTTCTTCCATTACCGCCTGACCGAGAACGTGACGCTGAAAAAAGAAATGGCTCTGGCCATGAGCACCATGCTCGTTCCCGACGGCGGCTTCTACGAAGTTATGACGAAAGAGGACAAAGCCTTCGCCAGCCAGCCGGAAAAACTCATCTCCACTTTCTCCTGGAGCGTGGTCTGCATGGCAGAAAGGCTCTCGAGCTCCCAGACTCCCGGACGCACCCATCACCAGAACGTTCTGATGGCGACGGCGCAAAAGGAAAAAGCGAAGAGGATTCTGACCGCTTATGAAAGCAATCCTCCCCTGGCGGCGCTGCTGGCCTGGAACATCGGAAAGGATCTGAGTTACCTGCGCTTCGGCTTCTCCTTCCCCCACGCGCCGGGCGAAGAAATGGAATACATGGACAATCTCTACGATTGCGACGAACGTTTCGGGCTCGGCATGTGGCTGATCCATGAATTCAGCGAAAAAGCCAAGAACGTAGAAACGATAACTCCTCTCGACATCCTTATCATCATCCACTTCTTAAGCAGCTGGTGCCGCGAGGAAGCGACCAAGCCTTAAGCCTGCTTAAGCAACTCTTCGGCGATCTCTTTCAGGGCGCGGAAGTCGGTCTTGCCGGTGCCCTGCAGC
>JAFSWV010000210.1 GCA_017444325.1 bacterium
CCCTTCCCAGGGATGGGTAAGCTCTTTCAGCTCCCCTAAGCACGGGTCGAGGAACAAAACGACCAGCCAGATCGACAAAAAGAGCGAAAAGAAGGTGATAAGGGGCGAAAGCACGCCGCGCATGACGCCTATCGTCATGCAAAGCAGGAGTAAAAGCAGTAAAATTATATCCAGATACATATATATTATGATACTACAAAAAGGGCTGTGATTCAATGGTGCCAAAAGCCCCTGAAATAGGGGTTTGACAAGCGGAAAGAAAATTGCGAAAATGACTCTCGCTATGTTGGAAAGAAACCTTACTCTGAATTCAAAACGCCTCACCCTGCGGCCCTTCGCGGAGGAGGATTATCCCGCTGTCAAGGAGATGTTCCTTGACCCCAAGATATTCGCCACTTACATGATCCCGGACTTCCAGGACGAAGAGGCGATAAAGAAGCTTTTCACAAGGTTCAAAGGCGCCTCAGAAAAACCTGAGCACTTCGTTTACGCCATCGCCGATGAAAAAGAATTCGTCGGCTTCCTGAACTACACGACGAAAACCGACGACGAGATCGAGATCGGCTACGCCATCCGCTCCCGCTGTTGGGGCAAAGGATACGCCACGGAGGCCTTTAAAAGGGCTATAGAGGAGCTTTTCAGGATCGGGTATGGAAAGATCAAGGCCGGCCATTTCCAGGAGAATCCTGCCAGCAGGAGAGTCATGGAAAAAGCCGGCCTTGAGCCGATCGAACTAACCGAGACGATAAGTTACCGCGGCAAGGACCACGTCGTCAAATATCTCGAGATAGTCCGCAAGTAAGCGTTACTTTTTTACCGGTTTCAGGATCGCGACATACCCGCCGTTGCGGACAGTCTTGATCTCGAGGACCGAATCTTTCGTCACTTCCTCTTCAACGATCTCGATCGCGCACGCGTCGGTAATGCTGTCCTCTTTGTCGCGGAAGATCTGGGCTTTGTAGGTCACGCCGTCAGCGAGGAACGTCAAAGGCACGGAGTGTTTCTGGGCCATGTCGTCCCCTATCATGCCGATGTACCAGTCGTCGCCGCTTCTGCGGGCGCAAATGTAGAATTCGCCGATCTTGCCCTGCAAGGGCAGCGTCTCGTCCCAGGTAGCTTTCAGCTGGTCAAGATATTCCAGACCGGGCTGGCCTTCGTAGTTCTTGGGATTGTCGCAGAGGCAAATGAGAGGAGTCGGCAGAACGAAGCACAAAGCCAGTTCGTGCGCCCTGGTGCCGATGACCTGCGTCGGAGAGGTAGGCTTGAAGTTCTCGGGCTGCCTGTTGAGGAAGCCGCCGGGCGTCAGGTCGGCCGGGCCCTGGATGTAGCGGGTGAAGGGATACGACGCCAGATTCTTGGGATTTATGTTGTCACCCCACTTGCTCGCTTCGTTGCCTTTTACGCCTTCACTTGTGATCTGGTTCGGGAAGGTGCGGGCGAAACCGCTGGGTTTGTAAGAGCCGTGGAAGTTGACGATCAGATGGTGCTTGGCGGCCGCTTTGACGGTCTTTTCATACCACTTGACCATCTCCTGGTCGTCCCTGTCCATGAAGTCGATCTTCATGCCGCCGATAGAACCGAGCTCTTCATAGTAAGCGAAGGCTTTCTCCATCATCCTTTCGATGTCGGCCCAGTGCATCCAGAGGATCAGCTTCACGCCTTTTTCTTTGGCGAAACGGGCGATCTCCTCCAAATCGACTTTGCCTTCCTGGCCTTTCATGACGTTGTTGCCTTCCCTGCCCATGTGCGGGCTGTACCAGGGGTCATCGACTGTGGAGTATTCCCAGCCGTGGCGGGAAGCGAAGTCTATTTCTTTCTTGATGGATTCCGTGCAGAGGTTTCTGTTCCAATCGGACCACCAGTTCCAGGTGCAGCGCCCGGCTTTGATCCAGCTGGTATCAGGGAGTTCGCAGGGCGAAGCGCAGTTTAAGATCATCTGGTTCGTGACGAGGTCGAGTTCGCTCTTGCCAATTAGCGCGAGCCTCCAGGGGGAATGGCGTTCGCCTTTCGTCAAAACAAGGCCCTTGCCGTCCAGCCTCGGAGCGAGCATAGCGCAGAGGTAAGGCTTCGCTTCGACTTTCTTCTCTTCGTAAATTTCGAAGGTCGCGCGTCCAAGGTCAGATTTTTCCGCATCGACGCCGCAAAAGCCCCTGAGTTCTTTGTATTTCCCGTCGAGTTTAAGTTTGATATAGCCGTTGGCGTGGCTGCCGAAACCGGATCTGAAAGTTTTCTGGCCGATCTTCAGCGGATTGCCGTCCACGCTCTTATTAATGCCGAGTTCGCCCCAGCCTTCCTCGTGCGCGGCGATGAATTTTTCCGTCACAGGGACCTTGTTGCCGGCTTCGTCCACGAGCACAAGCCCGGCCCAGTCGGCGTGGCAGTGGCTATTGTCGCCGTCCACAAAGTGGCAGAGCGTGACGGCCTGTTTCCCGGAAACGTCCAGCTTGAAGGATTTGGCTTCGTCACGCCCGATCATCTTGCCGCTGGAATAAAGCTTTTCGCCGTCGAATTTCACGCCGTTGCCGAAGTAAAGTCCGGCCCAGTCCCTGAGGTCCGTCTCGGTCAGAGCCAGGGCGAAATCCCCGCCTTTGACTAAAAGCGGGCAGCCGCAGATCGAGCCTTTGGGGATCGTGCTTATTGTCGCTTTGGTGGATTCCTTTTCCTGAGAGGTGCGGAAGCCGTAGTCGGCGTACCAGCATTCGTAATCCTTCCCGAAGAGATAGTCGGTCTTGTCTTTCGTTATGACGTATTCTTCTTCGGGATCCTTCGGAGTGATCGTGTAGCGGAAGGCCAAGCCTTCGTCATAGAGGCGGAAAACGAGCCCCACTTCCCTCTTCGGAAAATCCGCTTTCAATTTCACAGTGTACTGTTCGCAAAGATCGCGATATTCTTTCTGGATGCCGACTGGCTGCTGCCACTTTTCGTCGATCTTCTCTTTTACGACCTCCATTATTTCAACCTTTTCCGGCCAGGATTGGTCTTCGAAATCGAGCCCGAGTTCGCCGGACATTACCGACTCTTTTCCGTTGACGCTCAAAGCGTAGGTGAGCTTTTCTCCGTCTCCCAACACGACTTTGACGTCGCCATTAGGAGATGTGAAAGTTTGGCATTCTGCGCAAGCGCAGATGCTAAGGAGCGCCAGGAGCGCGGCGATGCGGATTTTCATAAATTTACCTCTCGTGATATGGTTTATTTATTTTTGTTTTTTTATATTTTCAAGAAAATATTGCGCGGAGTCGAGCACGGTCTTGAAAGGCCCGATGAATCTCTGGCAATCAGGCAAAGAGCCCAGGAAGGTCTTGCCGTAGCTCTTCTTCAAGATGCGGTCGTCTAAGATCGTGACGATCCCGTAGTCGGAACTGCTTCTCACCAATCTGCCGAAGCCCTGGCGGAGCTTGATGACCGCCTGCGGAACGGAGTAGTGCGCGAACGACGTCACGCCCTTCTTCTCGAGTTCCTCGCAGCGCGCTTCCTGGATCGGTTCCGTCGGCACGGCGAAAGGAAGCTTCGTAAGGATTATGGAGCGCAAATTTTCCCCCGGGACGTCCACGCCGGCCCAGAAGCTGTCCACGCCGAACAGCACGGCGTTGTGGGAGCTTTTGAAGCGGTTCAAAAGATTGTGGCTGGAGTCCGAGAACTGCACCATGGGCAAAAGTCCCCTGGCGCGCAAGGCTTTTTCCAGCGCGTCGAAGGAACTCTGCATGCCGGCCACGGAAGTGAAGAGCACGAAAGCGCCGCCTTCCGTCAGCTGCGCCAGGTCTAATATCATGGCGTTCTGGTTCAGCTCATAGGAATCCTCGGGCACGAGCAGCGCCGCCTGCTTCTTGTAATCGAAACTTGACTTGTAGATATTCTCGGTGATCTCCCGTCCGCCTACGGCCTTGAGCTCCTCTTCGTAGAGGTCTAAGCCTACTCTGCTCTTGAAGAAGTCGAGCTTGTCCTTGCTCGACAGCGTCGCGGATGTCAGGACGATCGTGCGGAATTTTTTGTAGAGCGATTCCTTCAGGCGTTCGCCCACGGTGATGGGAACGCTCTCTATGCTGAATCTCTTGATCTTCAGTTTCTGGGAGATGCCGGCGTCCAGCCAGCTGACCATGCCGTTCTCCTCCTCGCCCTTTTCCCTTATTTCGGAGATGGTGGAGGCGAAGGCCTCCAAATGCCCGACGCGCACGGCAAGATCTTTGGCAAGACCCGGCAGTTCGTCATGGCCTTCCTTCAGCTTGTCTTCCAAAGTTTCGAAGACCCCTTTGAAGAGCGCCGCGCCCTGCGTCAGCGTCGCTTCCAGGTTTTTCAAATGTTCGCAGATATCCTCCCACTCGGCAGTCGCTCTGTGCTCTTTGGTCAGGCGGTAAGGCAGGAAGTCCTGCCCCCCTAGTTTGGCCTTGGCGTCCAGCTTCATGAGGATGTCGCAGATGTCGTCGCACTCGCCCAGCGACTCTTCGTGCAGAGCCGGCAGCCCGTCGTCCACGAGCGTTTTGATCTGTTCCAGAAGCGTCTCCTGGTCTTTGCCGAAACGCTCGGGATTCTTCTTGACGAAATTGGCCAGGGTGATAAGCGCGCCCGTCTGCTTATGGCCGCTCGAGCGGCAAATGGCGTTCAGCGTCGTCAGGATGTCGTAACGGGAGACCGCCATGCCGAAGTGGTTCGTGGCGGAATCCTCAAGATTGTGGGCTTCGTCGATAACGACGGCAGTGTAGTCGGGAAGGATGCCGGTGGCGTTCCCCTCTTCCCTGATGACGATGTCGGAAAATAGCAGCGCGTGGTTCGTTATGATAACGTTGGCCTCTTCAGCCTTTCTCCTGGCCTTGACCACGAAGCAGCTCTTGAAGAAGGGGCAGGCGCTCTTGATGCAGGTCTCCCTTGAGGAGGAGAGCTTTTCCCAATACTTGTTTTCCGGATAATCGGCCGGCTCGCTCCTGTCGCCTGTCTCGGAAGCGACGGCCCACTTCGCCAAAGATTCCAGCCGCTCCTGATCCTCGTCGGCAATGAGCTCGGGATTCTTGATTATGAGGTTGGCTTTCCTAAGACAGGCGTAGTTGGATCTGCCTTTCACAAGAACGGCCACCGCCTCTTTCGAGAAAAGATCCTTGACAACGGGAAAATCTTTATTAAAGAGCTGCTCCTGCAGATTTATGGTGTGCGTCGCTATGACGATCTTTTCGTTGTTCACGATAGACCAGGCGATGGAGGGCAATAGATAAGCTATGGTCTTCCCCGTGCCCGTGCCAGCCTCCGCAACGCACAAGGATCCTTTGTTGAAAGCCTGCGTCACTTGCGACAGCATGGCTTTCTGCTCGGGGCGCTCCTCGTAATTCTTGAAATGCTGGCTCAAGCGCGAACCGTTGTTAAGCTGGCTCGCGATCTTTTCCAGGGGAAGCTCCGTGATCTTCTTCATCGGCCCGGTCTCGACGAGGACGTAGCTCATCCTCACGTCGTTGTCAACGATCATGCTGCCGATGCCGCGGGAGCCAAGCTGGCTCGCGATGCCAACGTCGGCGTCAGATGGCTTGATGTTCTCCTTGGCTGAGATCATGTGCGTCGGCGGATGATTGTGTATGGCGTAGTCCCCGCTCTGGCAGCGCTGCATCACGGCCGCGACCATGTGGTCGTTGCCGCGGGAAATGACCTCAATATCGACAATGAGTCCGTCCTCCGACATGATGCCGCGGGCGAAAACTTCGTTGCCTCCCGCCTCCTGGATGGCGGCCTTCAGTTTCTTAGCTGCGCTCGGGGTGAAGTGTGAATCGTATATCTCCATACATCAAGGATTATAGCATAAAAAAGACCTTCCCGCTTCCTCCTTATAAGCGCGCTCCTCTTGCCATTTTTTTAAAATACTGCTAGAATAGCCGACGTTTTATTTTTTGTTCAGGGGGGAAGGAAAAAGGTTTCCTTTTTTTACTGAACGCGCACCATTAAACTCTCCATAATAGGTAAGGAAAAATATGCCTACCAAAATTTTTGTGGGCAACATGCCCTACGCGATGACCAAAGAGGATCTCGCCAAGCTGTTCTCAACAGTCGGCACGGTCAACTCCGCTTCGGTCATCTTTGATCGTGAGACCAGGCGCAGCCGCGGTTTCGGTTTTGTTGAAATGAGCACTGACGAAGAGACCAAAGAAGCCATCGAAACTTTCCATGAAGCGGAAGTCGGCGGCAGGAAGCTCATCGTCTCGGAAGCTCGTGAAAAGAAAGTCGAGCCGAAAGAAGAATAATTTTTCTCCTTGCCTAAAAAAAAGGCCCCGGAAACCCGGGGCCTTTTTTTATTTCTGTTTTTCCCTTTATTCTTTCGTGATCTCCAGGCCTAGCCTGTCGTACATGAAGGCGCCTTCCCTGGCGTACTGCCTGACCCTCGAGTCGAAATCCACGGAAGAGCCGTGGCCGGCGTCGGGATAGACGACCGGGAAGATCGGGCCGCCCGTCGAGTCAGCCTGAAGCTTCGCTCCCATCTTCCTGACGTGCATGGGATCGACCCTGGCGTCGTTCTCGCCGCCTGTGATGAGCATATCGGGGTACTTCACGCCCTTTTTGATATTCTGATAGGGGGAGTACTTCAGGAGGTACTCAAACTGATCCTTGAAGTCGGAGGTGCCGTACTCCTCGCTCCAGATGTTGGCGATCCTGAACTTGTGGTACTTGATCATATCCAGAAGCGGAACGCCGCACCTGACGGCTTTGTAGAGGTCCGGACGCTGGACAGCGCAGGCGCCGACCAAGAGACCGCCGTTGCTGCCGCCACTGATCCCGAGTTTTTCTTTGCTGGTGTAGCCTTCCTTTATGAGATACTCGGCCGCCGCGATGAAGTCGTCGAAGACGTTCTGCTTATTTTCGCGCATGCCGGCCTTGTGCCATTCCTCGCCGAATTCGCCGCCGCCGCGAAGATTCGCGATGGCGAAGACGCCGCCCTGCTTAACCCAGAGCGAATTGTAGCCGATGAAGCCCGGCATAAGGGAGACGTTGAAACCGCCGTAGCCGTCTAAGATGCAGGGGCAGCTGCCGTCCCTGGGACGGTCCTTGGGATAGACTATCGTCATCGGGATCTTCGTCCCGTCCTTGGAGGGATAGAAGACCTGCGTCACGCAGCAGTTGTCGAGGTCGTATTTCACCGGGAATTCTTTCAAAACGGTCAGCTTGTCCTCGCTGACGTTGTAACTGTAAGTCGTGCCGGGGATCAGATAACTTGAGCAGGAAACTTTGACGGGGCCCTTGTGCCAGTAGCCGTAAACGCTGGCCGAGCAGGGGCTCGCCGGCAGCGTCATGTCTTTGACATAGGTGCCGTCGATGTCGTAGATCTTGATCTTGTTGTCGATGCCGTGCAGATACTCGGCGTAAACTTCCCCGTCGATGAAGGAGAGCGAATCGAGCCTGTCCTCGCTTTCCGGCAGGAAAACTTTCCAGTTCTCAAAACCCGGGGCGTTCACGTCGGCCGTATAGACCATGAATTTCGGCGCGTTAAGGTTCGTCCTGATAAAGAGCTTGTCGTCGATTATGGTGACGTCGAAATTGGCTTCCTTGCCTACCACTACGGGAACGAGCTCGGCGCCTTCGATGTTGCGCTTCAGCCAGATGTCGGCGCTACCGAAATTGCCCCTGTAGTAGAGCATGTATTTCTCGTCGTCGGAGAGATCGACGCCGTGCCACTTTTCCCTTTCCGTTTCGGAATTGAAGATGAGGATGTCTTCTTCCGCGCTGGTTCCGAGCTTATGGAAATAGACGGCGTGCCAATAGAATTCCTCTCCCTCGGGGACGGTACCCTTCAGGGGTTTGCAGGAATAGTAGAAGCCGGAGTTGTCTTTCTTCCAGCAACTGACGCCCTGCTTCCAGCCGCGCACGCGGTCATTGAGCTCGATCTCGTTCTCCACGTCCAGAACATGGATGACGGGATTCTCATCGCCGGCGTGTCCTATGCCGTAGGCGATGTAGCGGCCGTCACGGGAGCGCGAGGCGAAGGCAAGGTAATCGTCCTTGTCCCACTTGTTCGGGTCAATTACGACCTTTTCCGGAGCGTCGGCGTTCTCTTTCGTCATCAATATCCACTTGGTGTCGTCCACGCCCTTTTTGCTGAAGTACAAACGCTTGCCGTCGTAAACTTCCGTCGGCACGGTCTGGTCGGCGTAGCGCCAAAGCCTTTTCAGCTCTTTAGTGAGATATTCGGTCGCGGGCAGCTTGTCGGCGTACGCGTAGAAACGCTCGTTCTGCGCTTTCGTCCATTCCTGGACGTCGCTTCTCGTGTTGTCCTCCATCCAGGCATAATCGTCAACTATGGTTACGCCGTGATAGACGTTCGTCTCGGGGATGACTCTTGTGGGCGGAGCCGGCGGAATGCCGTCAGCTTTTTCAGACGCTAAAAACGTTCCCGAAAATTCGGGAACGCAGCCAGAGATGAAAACTATGGAAAACAGAGCTAAAAAAACATTCCTTCTCATTTATTCTCCTTTTCTTCTTTCTTTAAGCGGGCTTCTTCCTCGCCCACGGCTTCATAGATATCCTTGTTCAGATTTATCGAAATTTCCCTTATTGCTTTGCAGACGCCCTGGACGTAGGAATCGGCGTCGCCGCTTGCGCATTCGCTGTCGGCCGTATAGCGCTTCTGCAAGACCACTCTGGACGTTCTGGAGCCGCGGTCAAGCCTCGTCAGATTGAAGAGCATGACAGCGTGCGCCTTGGCCTTCGTGCCCAAAAGTTCCCTGCTCTCGTAAACTTCGACCAGCGTTCCCTGGAGAGAATAATCCGGCAAGACTCCCGAGGTCCTGGAAGTCAGGTTCTTGAAGACGCCGCCGTCCTCGAGGTCTCTTTGCAGCATCGAGAAGATCAATTCGTCCGGCGAACTTAGCCATTCATCATAGCTGTACACTCCCCCGCTCTTGTCGCCGTTCATGTAGATAAGAGTACTGCGGTCGTAGGCGGAGTTCACAGTCAGCCTCCTGAAGGAAAGCGAAAGGTCGAAAGGTTTTTCGCAGGCTTTCGCGATCTCAGGGTAATCGATCTGGTAATAGTTGACAGTGATGGCGTCCCTTTTGAAAATGCCGGAAAGACAGCCGCTGAGAAGCAGCGCAGACAACAGTATCAAAACTAATTTTTTCATTTCCCTTTCTCCTTATCCTCGCCGAAAAGCGTTTGCCCGGGTCTGGCGCGCAAAGCTTCCGTAAAAGCCCTGACGTTGACAGCTGAACGCTGGACTTCGTTCATGAGATCCTCGACTTCCTCGCTCGTCATGTTGACGAGCATATTTGCGTGCACTATGAGTTTTTGCAGCGAATCGGCAAAAGCCTTGATGTCGTCAGGAGTGATCACTTTCACCATCCTGTTGACGTCTTCCGTCGTGTCGGAAATGTTATGCACGATATTGGAGATCGCTTCGTCGTTCAAGTTCACCTGCAGCGCGTCGGAGACGTTTCTGAAATTCACGACCGCCTGGTTCAGGTTAGTGTAAAGCAAGGCCACGTTGTCCCTGGTGACGGAAACTCTCAAAGAGGCCGAGATCTCCCTGATGTTCTCAGATGTCACGGTTATGTTGGAGACCAAGGGCGCCAGGTTGTTGTGGCCTAAAACTTTCTGGACGCCGTCCAGGATGTTCGTGATCGACGTGGAGATCGACTTGACGTTGAGATCGTCCAGGAATTTTGTCAGCTGGTAGAAAATGTCTTCCGCGGAGACCGTGTGGTAAGTGCCCACTACGGGATACTCCGGCTCGAAGGGGAATTTTGTGTTCGGCTTGGGACGGTCGCCGATCATCTCGATCTCAAGGTACTTGATGCCGGTCAGCAGATTTCCCGTGATGTGGATGTACATGCTGTCCACTTCCACTACAAAACCGCTTTGCGGCGTGATCTCGAAGAAGATCTCCGCCAATTCTCCGTCCGGCGCGATGCCGATATGGCTGACGCTGCCGACG
Source organism: bacterium (assembly GCA_017444325.1). Lineage (GTDB taxonomy): Bacteria > Auribacterota > UBA3054 > UBA3054 > UBA3054 > UBA3054. Next base: position 9,896 of record JAFSWV010000210.1, read on the forward strand.
GTGATGCCGCGGAACCTGACGGGAGAGCTGATCGTCAATCCCTGAACGCTCTCGCCGAAATAGCAGGAGTAAGTCCTGGGCGAACCGCCCCAGGAGATATGGCTCCAAATAAGCAGGGCCACTATTATCAGCGCGAAGCCGACGCAGACGAATATCCCCACCCTTGTTTTATGAAGTTCAGTTGCCATAAAGATTTAGAAGGCTTGATTATAGTGGGGATTATAGCAAATTGTCCCCTTTTGAGCAAGGCTTTTTAGCTGTAAAATTGATTTTCGCTTTCCTGGCCTGGCTGTGCTGGATCTTCCTTTCAATGCGGTAAAGCTTCCCGTCTTTTCTAAAAAGCGCGCCGGTCTGCATGAAATAAAAAGAAGTGTTCTTTTCTATGCACTGCCTTCTCAGGTCAAGCACCCAATCGTAGTCGCAGACTCTCGCCATGTTTCCCGACTCCCCCGCCGCCGTCACGTTCGTGACGTCGGGGGTGAGATATTTCTTAAGATCGATACGCTCCAAAAGCGGAGAGCAGACGATGGACCTGTAGCGGAGCGGCGCCTTAAGATAGATAGGCAGCCTGTAATCCGCCATAGCCTGGTTCTCGACCGTGCAGGCGATGCTGACGTTGGGGTAGCCCCTTTCTCCCCAGTCCGGCGGCAAACACTTTTCCATCCGGTCTATTCTTTTCGTGATGAAAAAGAAAGAGAGGTCGCTTCTGATCTTCATCATCTCCCAGGCTTCGGCGCGCCAGGGATCGGCGTCCTCCACGAAAAAATCCGAAGTGAAGCAGGTGTCTACTTCCGATCCTTGGGGTATCTTGTAGGCCCCGGAGCGGTCCCGCCGCATCGGGAGATAGAAATCCCCCGTCTTCGTCACCACGTTGGCGTTCCTGGAGCAGGAAGCGTCCCTGCGGTAAACGTAGCAATGGGCGCAGCCGGCAGAGATCTTGTGGCAGCCGTGCCAGGGGTTCCAGATAATGCTTTTCATACCAATATTATACCAAGCCCTGCAAGCGGGCCTGTTTGCCAAAAAAAAGCCCTTCTGCTATAATCAGAAAAATCCTAAGGAATTCAATAATGCTGATAGCTGACAAAGAAAAATTCGCCGCCACCCTCTCCGGGATGGCAGACAAGCTTGCGGCGCTCCCCTTGGAGGAGACGATCCTCGTCGGGATCCAGCGCCGCGGCGTCTATCTTGCGCAAAGGCTTGTGAAACTGATCGAAGAAAAGACCGGGAAAAAGATAGGCTTCGGTATCCTGGACATCACCTTCTACAGGGATGACCTTAGTAAGATCGCCCTGAGGCCGGTCGTCCGGAGCACCGATCTACCCGAAGACATCAACGACAAGATAATCGTTTTGGTGGACGACGTTCTTTACACGGGCCGCACCATCAGGGCCGCGCTCGACGCGCTGGCCGACAACGGCAGAGCAAAGATGATCAAGCTCGCCGTGATGGTGGACCGCGGATTGAGGGAACTCCCCATCCAGGCGGACTACGTCGGTCTCTCGGTCGAAACGAAAAGCGAGGAAAAAATAAGCGTCAAAACGGAAGAACTTGACGGCGAAGACCTCGTTGAGGTCATAAAAGAATGACTTGGCCAAGGCCAGGTCATTTTTTTTGCAGGAAAATAAAAAACAGGAGCATATATGCCATGGACTAAAAAAGATCTCTTAGGGCTGGAGAAACTCTCCGCCGAGGAGATCACCATCATCTTGGACACGGCCAAAGCCTTCTCCCAGATCGCCACGCGCTCGATCAAGAAGGTCCCGGCCCTGCAGGGCAAGACCGTAGTCAACCTCTTCTTCGAACCCTCCACCAGAACAAGAGTCTCTTTCGAGGTGGCGGAGAAAAGGCTTTCCGCCGACATCGTCAACGTCAACATCGCCGCCTCGAGCGTGACCAAGGGCGAAACGCTCCTTGATACGGTCAAAAACCTCTGCGCTTACAGGATCGACGCCATCGTCGTGAGGCACTCCTGCGCCGGCGTCCCCCACTATCTCGCCGAGAACATCGAGCCCTCCATCGTCAACGCCGGCGACGGCATGCACGAGCACCCGACGCAGGCTTTGCTGGACATCTACACGCTTAGGGAAAAATTCGGCGACCTCAAAGGCTTGAAGGTCGCGATCGTCGGCGACATCAGCCACTCCAGAGTCGCAAGATCCAACATCTGGGGCTTGCAGAAGCTCGGCGCCAAAGTGACGGTGGTCGGCCCCTCCACCCTGATGCCAAGGGAAATAGAAAAAATGGGCGACGGCGTGGAAGTCTCCTACGACCTCCCCTCGACGCTGAAAAAAGTGGACGCCGTCAACATGCTGAGGATACAAAGGGAAAGAGAGCAGCAGGTCCAGTTCCCGAGCCTGAGGGAATACGCCCGTTACTTCGGACTCAGCACGAAACTGATAAACCAGACGCCGGAAAGCCTGATCGTCATGCACCCGGGGCCCATCACCCGCGGCGTGGAACTCTCCGGCACCGTAGCCGACGGACCGAGAAGCGTCATCCTTCAGCAAGTCACCAACGGACTGGCGGTCAGAATGGCCGTCCTCTTCCTGGTGACCGGCGGCACCAAGATCAGCGAGGAATAAGCTATGAAAACATTGATAATAAACGGAACGATAATAGACCCGAGCCAGAAACTGGAAGGCAAAGGATACCTCAGGATAGAAGACAACAAGATAACGGAATGCGCGTTAGGCGAAGCGCCCTCTCCCAAAAAGGACGAAAACGTGATCGACGCCAAGGGCGCCTACGTCACGCCGGGCTTCATCGATCTGCACGTGCACTTGAGGGAACCGGGCCAGGAGAGCAAGGAAACGATAGAAAGCGGCAGCAACGCCGCCGTGGCGGGAGGCTTCTCCACAATCGTCTGCATGCCCAACACCATCCCGCCCATCGACCATGTGTCGCTGGTGAAATTCATCCTCCTGGAAGCGCAGCGCGTCGGCAAAGCCAACGTCCTCCCCACCGGCACCATCTCGAAAGGCAGAGCCGGCGAAGAGCTCTCCGAGATCGGCGAAATGTACAAGGCCGGCATCGTCGCCATCACCGACGACGGCAGCCCGGTCATGAACTCCTTCCTTATGTCCCGCGCCTCGGAATACGCGAAGATGTTCGACCTTCTGGTCATGGACCACTGCGAGGACATCAACTTCAAGGGCTCCATGAACGAGGGCTTCTACTCCACCAAACTGGGATTAAGGGGCACGCCCTCCATCTCTGAAGAGATCATGCTGATGCGCGACATCATGGTCGCGGGCTACACCGGCGGCAGGATCCATCTGCAGCACGTCTCCACGGGACTCGGCATCTACATGGTCAGGGACGCCAAGAAGCGCGGCGTGAAGATCACCTGCGAAGTGACGCCGCACCACATGTCGCTGACTGACGCCGACCTCGAAGGCTACGACACCAACTTCAAGATGAGTCCGCCTCTGAGAACGGAAGAAGACCGTCAGAAACTGATAGAAGGCCTTATGGACGGAACGGTGGACTGCATCGCCACCGACCACGCCCCGCACACCTACACCAACAAGGACGTGGAGTTCGACAACGCCCCCAACGGCATCATAGGTATGGAAACGGCCCTGCCCGTCTCCTACACCACGCTGGTAAAAGAAAACAAAATGCCCGTAATGCGCCTAGTGGAGCTTATGTCCACCAACCCGGCAAAGATACTAAGGCTAGCCTCGAAAGGCACCTTAAAAGCGGGCTCAGACGCCGACGTGACCGTCTGGACAGCCGACAAGGAATACAAGATCGACACCGCGACTTTCAAATCAAGAGCGCGCAACTGCCCCTTCCAGGGCAAATCGGTCTTCGGCCAGGTCCTTTTGACCATAGTCGGCGGCGACGTGAAATACAAAAGATAAGGTCAAGCTTTCTTGCCGTAACGGAGCTGGTCCTCCAGCTCCTTTATCTCGGCTTTCAGCTTGGCGTTCGAATTCTTATAGACGGATAGCCTTATCACGTCGCCTTCCTTGGCGTCGGGTGCGAGGACTAAAGGTATGTTCACCATGCTCTGGTTCGGCATTTCCGCCACGATATAGTCTTCTTCTATCCTGTCAACGATCAGCCGCATAATTCCTCCTTATCTCGCCGTCTTCACATCGAATTCGGATCCGTCTGTTATGAAGGTAAGAGACCCTTCCTCGTCTGTCCTATAAATTGCGCCGCACCATTTGACGAGCCTCTTCATCAAACTTGGATGCGGATGGTGGTAGGGATTGTCCTTCCCTAAGGAAATGAAAGCGACTTCCGGCTCGACGATCCTTAAAAAACTTTCCGTTGAGGAAGTCTTGGAGCCGTGGTGCCCGACTTTCAAGAAAGTCACGCGCCGCATCTCATCCTTGTAATCCTTTATCATCTCGGCTTCCGACTCCGCCTCGGCGTCGCCCGTCAGAAGCAGCGAATGTTCTCCGTATTTGACGAGCAGCACGATGCTGGAATTGTTCAAGTTCTCGTAAACGTGAGGCTGCGGCGCCAGAATACGGATATAATAGACCGCGTTGCTCAAAATGTAATCGCCGGCGCAGGCGTCCTCCACACTAATACCCTTCTTCACCAGCGCCTTCAAAAAATTCTTGTAAGTGCTGGTCGCGGCCGAGGCGCCTGTCGCTTCGCTTGGAAAATAGGCCGTGTCGGTGTTGACGACTTTCAGTATCTCCTTGAAGCCGCCTATGTGGTCGGCGTGGGGATGCGTGGCGACTAGGCAGAAGAGGTTCGTGAGTCCATTAACGGAAAGCCAGTTCCCCACTTTCGGCCCGGCGTCCTTGTCGCCCATGTCTATCAGAATCAATTTCCCGTCCGGCAGTTCAAGAAGCCCGCAGTCGCCCTGGCCGACGTCCAGCAAATGAAAGGAAAGCTTGTCAAGATCAGCATTGAGGCTGCGGCTTTCCGAAGCGTATTCATCCGGCAGATCATAGCTGTTCTGTCCCCCATTCCCCTTCTTGGCGCTTAGCGCGTTGGCAATGAACGCGAAGATAAGAAAGATGACCGCCGCCATTATTACGGCGACGAGCCAACTCGGTATTTTTCTGGGAACTGACCTGCTCATATTTTACCTTGTCTCTATTATAGCAACATAGGCTAGTTAAAGTAATAGCGCAAATTATAAAAAAAAGCGCGCCCTTTTGAGGCGCGCTTTTTTGTTCATCGCATCAGAGCTTACTTCCTGCGAAGCATAGCGAGAGCGAGGGCGATGATCGCCAGACCGAAGAACGGTTCAGGGATGAAGGCCCAGCCGACATACCTGTCGCCGTACTGCGTTTCGGGATCAGTCTTGTACCAGGTGCCCTGGACGAAGTTCGGCACTTCGTTGGTGTAGTCCGTGAATGGGATCTGGTAATAGATGTCGTCCAGTTCGTAGGTCACGCCGGTGTCGTAGTAGTTGGCGCCGCCGGGGCCGCCGATGTCGTAGAACTGGTTGTACTGAGAAAGGACCGCGTAATCATCATGGCCCATGACTATGACAGCTTCACCAGTAATGAAGGCCTGGCACCACCAGGGCTCTTTGTCATATCTTTGATCCGGGATCTCGGCGAAGATGTTAGAGGTGCAGACCTGGGCGGCCGCATACCAGCCGTCGGAGAAGTTGGAGCTGATGGCGGTGCAATAGCCGCCGTCAGAGTGCTGCTTCGTGAAGGTATTGGCGGTGATGTAAACAAAGTTGGTGTTGGCGCCGCTGTCTCTCGCAGGATAACCGTTATGGTAGATAGCGCGGTTGAAACCTTCAAAGAGGTTGTTGTTGATCGTAAGATCGTCAACGCCTATCAGACCGTTGTAGGTGATGCCGCAATACCAGAAGTGCTCCCAGTTGGTATATTCATTGGAGGTCACGTTGAAGATCTCTCCGTCAAACATACCGTAGAAGTAGTTGTTGTCGATCTGGACGCCGTTGGCATTGTTGATGCCGATCAGTTCCGTCATGTTGGGAAGGCTGGCGCCGATACCGGTGGTGTAAAGATTGGTGTCCGGGTGCGATCCGTCGATGACGAAGTTGCTGAAGCGGACGTGGTCCACGTTCTCCATCTTGATGAAGGGGGTTTCATCCCAGACGTCTCCGCCTGTTCCCTTATGCCACTTTTTGTCGCCGGGGGTAAGCAGCGGACGATCGATCTCAGAAAGGAACTGTCCATCCACAGAGACGGGCTTGTCGGTGGTCTCGCCTTTCACCCAGAGGTAAGACTTCTTGGAAAGATCAAGCGTCCAATCGTTTGTGCTCTGAGAGTCGCCTGAATAAACCGCGATAGCAACGGAAAGCGTGATGTAGCCTTCGTCAGCAGAACCGTTGGGAACTTCCTCAAAAGCATAGGCCATTGTCTGCCAGGCAGTTTCAGGAGAAGTGCCATCGTTGTCATCATTGCCCGTGGGACTCACGTAGTAAGTGTTGGCGTAGTTGCTGACCGTGAAGGTGTTGCTGCTGCCGTCGAAGGAATTGTAGGCCATGGTGTAAACGACCTTGCCGGGACGCGGGCATTCCTCGCCGATGGTGTAATAGAATGTCTTGGTGTCCCCGGGGGTTATCTCTCCGGAAGCGGGATTGATGACGGCGCCCTCCGTATCGCTGGTGAAACTGTAGGTCAAATTGACCGAGCCTTCGTTGGTCACGTCGAA
>JAFSWV010000211.1 GCA_017444325.1 bacterium
CGAGAGGATGGGGATTCGGCAGCTACATGCGTTTCGAAGCGGAGCACGGCGACCTCCAGGAGATGGAGTTCACGCTGTACAAGAACTGGAAGAAGTGCATCGACACGTCCGTTTCCTACCGCCTGAGAGACAACAACGACCACTCGGTTTACGCCACCTTCTGGCTGACAGCTTACCCGAAGAGCAAACTTAATTTGGGCAACTAATGGAAAAGTACCGCGAGCTGGTAAGTTTCCTCTTAGATCGCCACTCCGACATCATACGGCCGGGCGTAGGCGCCATTCCTTACCCCTACCTCATTCCGGGCGGCTTTTACACGCAGCAGTGGGACTGGGACGCCTATTTCATGGCGAACCACCTCTGCAACAGGCGTGACCCCAAGCCTCAGTATCTGAAGTACTGGGCGGACAATTTCCTTTCCATCTTCGATCCCAACGAAGACACGCCGGCCTGTGTCAGAGCGGACCAGAAAGTCATCCGTCATCCCTCCCTCATCCTGAAGCCCTTCCTTGCCAGAGGCGCAGCGAGAGCCATGAAGGACAATCATGATTTTGACTGGGGAAGGGAAGTTTTCCCGAAAGTCGAGAGCACGCTCATCCGTTGGGAAAAAGTGAGGTGCGACGAGGGAACGGGCCTCTTCTTCTGGTACGATTCCATGATGTCCGGCGCGGACAACAACCCCGCGGTCGGCGATAGTCCGGAAGACATTAACCAGGTGCTATCCTGCGACGTCAACGCCTACATTTACGCCGAGTACCTGGCGCTTTCCGAAATGGCGGAGCTCTTGGGTTACAAAGACAAGGCTGAACTCTATCAGAAGAAAGCCGAAACGCTGAAAGCCAACATTCTGAAATATCTCTATCACGAAGACGAGAACATGTTCTGGAACAGGAGAAGGGACGGACAAGTTGTAAGAAGAAACGCTTTCAGTAACTACATTCCCTTAACCTACGGAATCATCGAAGACAAGGAAAAAGGCCGGGCGCTTTTGAAGGATCATCTGATGGATAGGAGAATGCTCTCCCGTTACGGCATCAGAAGCCTATCTCAGGACGACCCAGATTACAACAACGAGTGCATGATCGTTCCGTATTCCAACTGGCAGGGCCCCGTCTGGGTGGTCGCCAATTATCTTCACACTGTCGCGCTCTCTCGCTACGGCCTCCAAGAGGAAGCGAGGGAAGTCACGAAGAGACTGGCCGACACGCTTTTGAAAGATCTTCATAACTGCGGCAGCTTGCACGAAAATTATTGCGCCGAATGCGGCGGCGGTCTGGCGCCAAACGCCGACATGAACAAAGGCCGTGAAGGCGGCTTCGTCAGCTGGAACCTTCTCATCGTTGACATGCTGGAAGCAAACTTCCCGGAAACCTTCCCGAAAGCCTGATTAGAAAAGCGTTTTTTATTTCCTGAGAAGCGTGTTTTTTTGCTAAAATATAGGAAATAAATATAACCATTCAAAATTAAGGAACGCTATGCAAGCTCTCTTTGCTTTTCTCGTTTCCATCGGCGTCGCCCTGGGCGGACAGCCGCTTTCCACTTCCACTGTTTTTTCCGACCACATGGTTTTGCAGCAGGGCAAGCCCGTGGCCGTTTGGGGCCAGGGCACGAAAGGCTCTACCGTGGAAGTTTCTTTCATGGACCAGACGAAACAGACGACCGTCTCGGATGAAGGCTTGTGGAGAGTCGATCTCGACCCTATGCCGGTCGTGAAAGAAAGCCAGACGCTGACGATAAAATCTGATAAAGGCGAAAAGCTCGAATACAAGGACGTATTGGTCGGCGAAGTCTGGCTCTGCTCCGGGCAAAGCAATATGGAGATGGGCTTGGGCGCCGTGGAGAACGCGGAAGAAGAGATCAAGAACGCCACCGATCCCATGATCAGAGTTTTCGAGCCGAAGGTCAGGGCGAGGTATCTTGTCGCCACCGATATCGACGCGACTTGGCACCGCTGCTCGCCGGAAGTCGTACGTGAAGGCGCCTTCAACGGTTTCGGCGCCATCGCTTATTTCTTCGCGCAGAGATTGAGAGCCGAGCTCGACGTGCCCGTCGGAGTCATCAACAGCTCTTGGGGCGGCACGCCCATCAGAGCTTACATTCCGCCGGAAATTTTCGACGAGTATCCCGAAGTGAAAGGCAACTCAGAAACTTTCTACAAGGAGAGGAAAGAGTACCTCGACAGGGCAAGGTGGTTCGTGCAGAATTCCCAGAACTGGATCAATGATCTCAAGGACAAAATGGCTAAGGGCCACAACGAGATCAAGTACCCGCCTTCTTTCCCCGAAGATCCCGGTTCCGGCGACGCCTGCGTCATCTACAACGCCATGATCGCACCATTGGTTCCCTACACTGTAAGGGGCTTCCTCTGGTACCAGGGCGAATACGAAGTCATTGAGCGCGCCTGCGCCCGCGCGTATTACTACAAGATGCACGCCCTGGTGGAAGGCTGGCGCAAACTGTGGGGCGAGGAATTGCCCTTCTATTACGTCCAAATAGCCCCCTGGGCGCACTCGGGGGTGTACCAGAACAGGCCCGACATCATAGACGCCCAAATGAAGGCCCTGGACATTCCCAAGACCGGCATAGCGCTTAGCTACGACCTGGTTGACGACCTCGGCGACATCCACCCCAAAAAGAAACGCCAGCTGACGGAAAGACTCTCGAACCTCGCCCTCAAGGAAGTTTACGGCCAGGAGGATCTGAAGCCCTACAGCCCTGTGATGCAGAAGGTCGTACTTGGCAACGCGGAAGCGAAGGTTTATTTCAGCAACGTTTACGACGGCCTCAAGACTTCCGACGGCAACGATCCCGATCTTTTCAAAGTCGCCGGACCAGACGGCAAATTTGTGGACGCCGCGGCCGAGATCACCGGCAAGAACGAAGTGACTCTGACGAGCGCCGAGCTTCCTGAAATTAAGTACGTGAGTTACGGCAGAGGTCTGACGGATCAGCCGAACCTTAGGAACAGCGAAGGTCTGCCTGCCAGCATCTTCACGACTTATGATCCCAGAGTGAAAAACCTGGCTTATCATCAGCCGGTGGAAGCGGAAGCTTACCTTGACTGCGACGGCTATTACTTGACGGACGGTCTTACCAACCGTCACAACGGCTGGGAAAGCTACAAGAAGAACGAAGGCGAAGCGATCGTCAAGATGAAAGAGCCCAAGGAAGCCGACACGGTAGTCATCTATCCCTTCAGCGACGGCAGCGACTGGCAGCGTTTTGTTGTCAGCATCAAAGGACCTGACGGCGAGTGGAAAGAGGTCGGCAAAAAGGACGATCACAAAGCCACAAAAGAAAAATACGTCTATAAATTCGACAGACAGGAAGTGAGCGAGATCAAGCTTGAGTGCATCCAGACTCTGAACTGGCAGCGCTCCCGCTTTAACGAAATACAGCTCTTCGACGGTTATGAGGAATAAGCTCTTTACATTACTTCTTATCGTCTGCTCTCTTGGCGTTTTCGCAGAGAAAGCGCCTAAAAGAGAAGACTTCGACGCGGCGTCTCTGCTTTTGGAAGCCGAGGCCAAAAAGCCCCAGATGAAAGCGCCCGTGCAGACTGAGATGCGTATGCCGAAACCAACGGCTCCTCCCGAGGGCGCGGAGGAAGTCTCCGCCAATTATCCCAACGGCAATCTGTTGGTCCACGGCTATACCATAAAGGACAAGAAGGTCGGATACTGGTACTTCTTCCACCCTAACACCAGGATCAAAGCCGAAGGCGAGATGAAAGACGATCTTAGATCCGGCTTCTGGGTCTATTACCACGATAACGGCAAGCGTTCCTCGGAAGGCGAGTTCGATGAGAAAGGCCAGGCGACCGGTGAATGGAAGCGCTATCACAAGGACGGCGCGCTGTCCGGCACGGGTTCCTACGTTAACGGCAAGGAGGAGGGTATCTGGACCCAGTACGGCACCAACGGATACCTGGCCGCCACGATCTGCTACAAAGGAGGCCTGCAGGAAGGCTCCAGCTACATGTACGCGCCGGACGGCACCATAATCTCCAAGGGCAGCTTCAAAAAGGGCGAGCGCTGCGGCATCTGGGAGCTTAGAGACCCCGAGAACGGTTCTGAACTGAAAGGCGAGATGAAAGGCGGCCTGCGCGTGGGCGACTGGGAAATGAAAGACAACGCCAACAAACTGACGGTCAAATTCAATTACGACGAGAAAGGTCAAATGAAGAGCGCCGTGACGAACAAATGGGAATGATCATGCGCTTTCTTCCGCTCTTACTTTTAATCATCTGGACGGGAACTTCCATGGCAGTTTTCACCAACTACGTCGCCGACACCGAAAAGGTCGTGAACGGCGAATTTTCCAAAGAGCTTCAGGAAAAATATTACAAGGGCGCCTTCGAGATCGCCAGAAAGAAAATGGAGGAGGGGCAGAACGCTCTGAAGAACAATCCCCCGAAAAGAGAGATCCTGCCCCGTTTGGCGACAGGCGGCGGTTTCTCGGGCCTTTTCGTCTGGGACACCTGCTTCTGCGTCATGTGGGCCAAGTATGACATGAGTCTGCCTGTCACCACCTCCCTTGACAATTTCTACAATCTGCAGACCGAGGACGGCGCCATCTGCCGCGAATTTTCTTACGACGGCAAGCCGGCCTGGAACGGCTGCCACCCCATCTCCTGGAATCCGCCGCTTCTGTCCTGGGCCGAGTGGGAGCTCTATTCCAACGGCAAGACGGATAAAGAGCGTCTTAAAAAAGTTTATCCGAACTTAAAGAAGTTCTATCTCTTCTGCGAAAAGACTTACCGCCAGCCGGACGGCCTTTACTTCGGCGACGCCCTGGGCTGCGGCATGGACAACCTTCCCAGAATGCCGGAAAACTGGAAGGACGACATCGAAAACGGCATCAAGTTCAAGCCGGAATACTGGCTTCTGGATGACCAATTCGGAAAAGCGGTGGCTGGGAATCCGCTTTACTCCTGGAACAAGCAGATGGACTGGATCGACATGAGTTCGCAGATGGCCCTGAACGCTTTGTGCATGAGCCGCATCGCGGAAGCCATAGAAATTCCCGAGGACGCCAAGGAATTCAAGGAACGCCACGCCGCCCTGAAAAAAGCCATCAACGAGCTTTGCTACGACGAGGAGAAGGGCTTCTACTTCGACTCCTATAGAGGCAAACCGATTCCGCGCTATCACGTCGGATGTCTCTGGGTGCTCGTTGCCCAGGTTGTTCCGCCCGAACGTCTGCCCGGCGTCATCAAGGTCCTGATGGACGAAAAGATCTTCAACCGTCCGGTGCCTTTCCCGTGCCTGCCGCCCTGCGAAACTCCCTACGAACCGGAGACGGGCTACTGGCTCGGCTCGAACTGGCCCTGCACCACTTACATGGCCCTAAGAGGCCTGAAAGAGAACGGAGCGGTGAAAGAGGCGAAGTATTTCGCCAAGCGCTATTACAACGCCTGCCTCAATCTCTATCTGAAGACCGGCACGGTCTGGGAGAACATCTCTCCCGAGCAGTGCCTGGAACCGA
>JAFSWV010000212.1 GCA_017444325.1 bacterium
CTCAAAACTTTCCTTGAATCCCTGCTGCCGGACAAATTAAATTTCAAGCCGGATGAGCCCTGCACGGTCGTCTCGCTCTTCGAGGAAGGCTGCCTCAAGAAGGGCTTGTCATATCTTGAAGGCGGACCGATCTACAACGTCTATTCCCCGCACATAGGCGGCCTTGCCGATACGGTGAACTTCCTCTACGCCGTGAAAAAGCTGGTCTTCGACGACAAGCTTGTCAGCTTTCAGGAGCTGATCGGAATACTGGCTGCCAACTGGGAGGATTATGACGCTTTGCGCGCCCTCGCCCAGAACAAATACGCCTACTATGGCAACGATTCCGAGGAGGTCGATTCCCTCTGCGCGCGCCTCCTCAACGATTTTGCGGACGGCTGCGACGCCTTGAACAACAGGTCAGGCTACATCTTCCCGGGCGGCGTCAGCACTTTCGGGCGGCAATTACAATGGTCGAAGCACCGCAAAGCCTGCGCGCACGGGCGCAAGGCCGGGGAAGTCTTGGCCGCCAACGCCTCCCCCACCCCCGGAAGCGATCGTATCGGCGCGACAGCCATTATAAGGTCGTACTGCAAATGCAACCTTAAGCGTCTGCCCACGGGCGCCGCGTTAGACATAAAGCTTCTTCCGTCGCTTGTCAAAGGCGAGGAAGGGTTAGACGCGCTCGTTTCGCTAATGAAAGGCTTCGTTACGCTGGGCGGATTCTTCATGCAGCCGGACATCGTGGACGTTTCCACCCTTATGGAAGCGCAACGCAAGCCCGAGAATTACCAGAACCTCTCGGTGCGCGTCTCGGGCTGGAACGCGCGCTTCGTGACGCTGAACAAAGAATGGCAGGACATGATAATCGAGCAGAATGAAAGCGGACGCTAAAGCAAAACTAGTTGTAAGCGAGATCCAGCGCTTCAACATGCACGACGGCCCGGGTATCAGGACCACGGTCTTCCTGAAAGGCTGCCCTTTGCGCTGCCAGTGGTGCCACAATCCCGAAACGCAGAACGCCAGCCCGGAACTGCTCTACTACGCCAAGAAATGTATTTATTGCCAAGCCTGCCTTGTTTGTGAAAACGGCGTCCACTCGTTTGCAGATGGAGTTCATCACATTGACAAGAGCAAATGCACAGCCTGCTTTAAATGCGCAGGCATTTGTCCCGCCTCAGCCCTTGAAGCTTGCGGGAAAGCTATGACCGTCGAAGAGATCTGCGCGGAAGCGGAAAAAGACCTTGCCTTCTATGGCAAAAACGGCGGCATAACGCTTTCCGGAGGAGAGCCGCTCTTTCAGCCCGCCGCCATCGGCTTGCTTTCCTATTGCAAGGAAAGCGGCCTTAATACGGCCGTGGACACCTGCGGGTATTTTCCGGAAGACATGCTCGCTCCGGCTGTCGCGGCAACCGACCTTTTCCTCTGGGATATAAAGGACACCGACGACGCAAGGCACAAGCAGTTCACCGGCGTTTCGAATAAAACGATACTCGAAAACCTTAAAAAAGCCGATGAACTCGGCGCGAAGATAAAACTGCGCTTCATACTTGTGAACGGCGTGAACAGCAATGAGATCCATTACGAAAAATGCGCCGAGCTCTGCCGTTCAATACACAACGGCGTGAAACCCGAAGTCATCCCCTACCACGCCTTCGGCGGCGTCAAATCCGAATTCCTACTGAAAAGCGGCAGCGGCAGATCCGAATGGATCCCGTCTGAAGAAGAGACTGCCAAATTCAAGCAATATTTGGGAATTTAATTTTTCGCGACGTTTTTGGTCGCGGCCTTGTAGAGGTCGGTCTGGTATTCCGATTCAGTCTTGTTTCCGAAAACGTCCACGACTGTGAGCGTGAGCTTGAAAGCGTCGCTCTTCATGGCGGGAAGCGTCATGGACCTGACCTCGGGCCTGGTGGCGGCCTTCTCGAAGATGACCTTGCCCTTGGCGTTGACAGCCTTTACCCTGTAGGCCAGCTGCGGCGTGGATTTTTCCGCGAAGTCCCAGGTGAGATTTTTCTTCTTGTCATCAAGCGAGAGCTTGGCGATCACAGGCGCGCCCAGCTCCGGCTTTTCAGGCTGATTGATGGTGTGTTTAGCCCTCTTTACAGCGGCTTCCTCATAGGCGGCCTGATTCTCAACCTTGCCTCCCGTAAGGCCCCAGAAATGCTCGTCCGTCGCGCCGAAAGTATGCCCGCCGAATTTCTTCTGGTGTTCCATGGTGCCGCCGCCGTCGCCGTAGCTTAAAGTCGCGGTGTGAATGGAGACCCAATCCTTGCTTTCGTGGTCGTGGACGTACATGTTCTTGAAGAAAACATTGCGCTCGGCGTTGCAGTTCGTCTTGACGTCGCCGCCGTAGAAGTTCTCCATGAACTGTGAGAAGTTCCTGATGAAGCAGGAATTGTAAAGCAGCGTGTTGAAGTAAGAGAAGAGCTGCCATTTTCCGGTCTTTATGTCCTGGAACCAGAGGCCAGCGAAAGTTGTGCCGGTCTCGATGTCGTCCCAGGAATGGAGCAGCATACGGTACCACTGCCCTGACACCCAGTCGTAAGGCTCGATGCAGTTGGTGCCCTCGCCTTCATGGGCGAACTTGTTGTGGCCTTCCGGGTACATCCTTTTCGCGTGAAGGAGCGCGTCTTCCCCGTTCTTTTTGTATCTCGCTTCCCAGAAAGAGATGATGCCCACCTTGCGGTCGGAGTTCTGCACGCCGCAATACCCGTTCACGCCCCTGATGCCTTCGTAGGCCTTCTGCGTCTTCGCGCTCTTCACGTCCAGGGAGAAGTTGGCCATCGCCCAATAGGTCGCGTTCGGCGTTTTCTCGGCCATGAAATCGATCAGGAAGGAGTCGAATCTCCCGCTGGTCTCATGCATGTGCGGGTCCGAGTAGAAATTGTAGGCCATGTACTTAAGCTCCTGCTCGGCAAGGGCCGGCAGGGCGACGCAAACGATCATGACAAGCAAAGCAAGCAGTTTTTTCATAAAGTACCCTCTTTTTATAGCAATATACCATTTTTTTGGCCATCATTCAACACTCGTTTACCCTTGACTTTCAGACCTGTTTCTAATACAATACTCCAACATACGATTTGTGCCGAAATGGCGGAATTGGTAGACGCGCTACGTTCAGGTCGTAGTAGGGATCCCCCTGTGGAAGTTCGAGTCTTCTTTTCGGCACCAATCGTATCAGCGCTTGAATGTCAGGCGCCCTTTTGATACCATTACCGTACTTTCTCTTCTCTTGCGGGCGTAGCTCAGTTGGTAGAGCGCGACCTTGCCAAGGTCGAGGTCGTGGGTTCGAGCCCCATCGCCCGCTCCAATAAAAAAACGCTCCCACTTGGGAGCGTTTTTTATTTGTCGAGGCATTCCAGAATTATTGTAAAATATTAAAGTAAAGTTTAAAGGAGCGGTTGTTTATGAATATTCTTTACTTCGCCTTGGCCTTGCTTTTTTCCGGAATGCTATTCGCCAGTTCGGCCGATCCCGATTGGGCTGATCCCGAATACACCGCCGCGAACAAATCCGCACGTGAAAGGGAGCTGAGAAACTTCAGAAGTTTTGTAGATTTTACCTTTTTTGACGGAAACAGCGGTTTCAAAACAAACTCGCATTCCGGTTCCGTGTCCTGGCGCAACAGTCAGGACTTTAAGAGAGACCTTAAAATCGTGCGCAGGGAAATGCGCAATATCAAAACGATGGAGAAACTTCAGCAATACCTGCATCTGATCTCCTTAAGCGAAAAACTGGCCTATAACTACAACTTGAAGATCTGGGCTCCGGAAATCATCCTGCAACTTCCCAAAGAAGATCGGGCGATGGCTTATTCCTATCTTAAAAGCGAAGGATGCGCCCCTGACTTCTTATTCGAGCGGCTGCAGAAAGAAGATCCGGAAAACATGCTCCTCTGGCTGGAGGAAAGTTACAGAGTGAACAAAGATTGTTACTGCCTGAATTCAGAATCAAACAAGTTGGCATATTTTCAAAGCAAATGGCCGGAAAAGGAAAGAACAGCCGCCAAGGAATGTTTCCTGGCAGCTTTCGCGGACGGATTGGAAAACAGGCAGGCAAAAGCGAGAGAATTGTTCGACACAATTAAAAACGAACGCAGCCCTGAAGACAGGCGTTTAAAATATGAACTTTCCGCCAATCTCGGTTACGCCAACGATTCAGTAAAAAAGGATCTCCTCAAGACCTTGGAAAAGGATAAAGAAATAACTGAACTGGAAAAAGTCCTCCGCCATGTGCGTCGCAGCGGCAAAATCGAAAATGAAGCGGAACGCTACCTTCAATTGTGGAAACGCGTTCTCTTCAAGAGCGATCTTAACGAGGCGGTAAGAATTTGGCTGCACTTCCAAACGTTTTATACAAGTCAGTTTAAGCTTAATGACAACATGAGATCTGAGCTTAAGCAGGAATTCAAACGTTTCATGAACGAGAAAGCGGAATTCAAAGAAGAAGATTTTTACGCGGCTATTTTTAAGAAGGCTCAGGAATTTCGCCGCTTCCGCGCTCCGCAAAGCTATTTGCCGCTCTACTACTTCCAGACAGATTTCGCGCCTTTCTTCGGTTTTGACGAAGCGGATGCCCTTTTAAAATTCTTTGATCAAAACGAAAAGCGGAAAACATTTGCGGAAGATCTCTTCAAGGAGGCCCTCTCACCGAAAGACGTCGCCATTCCTGACGAAATAATCGGCATTCCCCACGAGCCATACAAAGGGGAAACCGGCGCTTTCTGTTCCGCCCTGAGCCAAAACTACCTCTCCTTCTATGCCAATCAGGCAAACAAATACGATCGCCTGGATCTCTTGGAAAAGAAAGCTTTGGAAGACATTGAAGCCTATCCCGGCCTGCTTTCCCCAGTCATCAACCTTTGCTTGGCAAAATGCTGGCAAAAATCAAGAGAAGAGACCCCTTCCAAACTTAAGGCAGCCGTTTCTTTCTTTAAGGATCTTTCTAGAGAATTTCGGACCGACGGGGAAAACTATCCCAAAAGTTATCATCTGGAATATCCTGATCCGAATGAAAAAATACTTTCCTCTAATCCAGAGATTGTGAAGCCAATTCTGGACAAGTATTACCCTAGGGAAGAACTTGTCACACATCCTTCGGCCATCGACAAATATTTCGCTATAACCGGCGAGGATCCTGCAAATAAAAAAGAGATCATAGAGCAAGCCTTCGAGCTTGGGCTTAAGGAAGAGCCGCAGAAACTGGCCCGTTACAATCAAAACATCTGGGAAAGACTTTGGGACGAGAGGTACAGGCCGCTCAGGGCGAAAGTCAGGGAAAAGATCATAAAAGAAGTCCCCTATTCCCCGGAAATCATAAACAGGCTGAAAGAAATATCCACTGAGGAATCTTACAAGGAAGCGCTGCAAAAAATACTTGATAGGACTGAAGAACCTGAGGCAAGAATGGAGCTTTCGGCAACGATAGCCCTGGAATGCTCGTTACCGAAGGATAGAGTGCTCTTCAAAAGCTGCCTAGAATACCTTTGCACCAACAATTTCTCCGACCAGGCCAAGATCAAGGAGCTGACACAATATTTTCTGGGACATTGTTACAGAAATTATGGGAATTACGAACCATTTCAAAAAGAAGCAACGCCTGATGAAGCGGAATGGGAAAGCGCCGCCCTGATCGTAGATGAACTTGCCATCAATTCCGGCCTTGCCTCACAGCCTGATTTTGGAAAACTGGCAGAAGGATTGACATCCAACCTGAAAGACACCGTAAACGCTGGAATCGTCATAAAACTGCTTAAAACCGCCGATATTCCGTACGATAAAGTGCTAGAAAGGCTGAAACAGGCCTACAAAAAGAACAACGATCCCAGATACAGAACTTTGGCTTTGAAAGAGGCTTTCACCTTAAAAAGCAAACTGGATTATTACGATGTCTCGCGATATCTGCCAGAAACTTGGGATGAGGAAACAAGCGTGGAACGGTTCCGCGAGGCCTGCTGGTACTTCTGCAGAGGCGATGATTATACCGCCGACGGCCTTTACTACCTGATCGAAATGTTCGGAAGGGATCGGAACATTCACCGCCCGGAGTGGGAGAAAGCCTACTTCAAAATTATGAACTGCCTTGAAAGCAATACCAATTCCTTCAATTGGCCAGAAAAGGCCTTCAAGCTATGTTTTTCCATTGAGAAACTCTTCCCGAGCTGGGACGACTATTCTTACATAAACAGAGCCCAGGCAACTTTTCTTAAAAGACTTGCGGACTATTCCCTAAAGAATCATGAGTTCCGCCTTTTAGGCGATCTTTACGAGCAAAACATAAAGGATTTCGGCGATTCGCCCGCCCTTTACCAGTATATGGGAATGATATTCTTCAGCAACCCTGAAGACATTGTGCCGGCTTCCTACCGTGATGAAAACTTCTACACCCAAAGGGATAAAAGCGATAAGATATACGAAGCGAAAAGAAGCTATCTCAATTTCTGCGAATCAAGCACTAATGTCCCCTATTCCGAACTTCAAGTCTTCTTCCTGAAAACCAACGAATGGCGAATCGTGACCGGGAAAGATGACGAAGGCGAATTCATCTGGAATGAGCTGTACAGCATGGATCATTATCTCGACCTAATCAAAAGACACGAAAATAATGAAGAGCTCAGCAAGATCAAAAAGCCTTTCGTCCTCAAAGTACTGCAAGCCGCCCAAAAATACGCCGCCATAAACCAGCAACTGGAATGCCACAATATTGTCGAGCGTTTCGCGGAACATATCAACGAGCCTGATCTCATAAACGAACTTACGAAAACCTTCAAGACTTTCACTGCCAACCGCGAAGCTGCCATGTTCGATCTGATCTATTTCCTCTCGGCCATGCCCAAAGAAACCTTGGAGCCGGCAGGAATAGTTCCAAATTCCAAAACTCTCTCCCCTTTATTCGACCTGAACGAAAACACCCTGACTTCCAAATTCTATCACTGTTCCTCCAACCTTCCCTGGACTACCTATTTGGGCATGTTGGAAGAGATAGAAGAACGGGCAAAATTGCGGGAAGACAATGACGAAGCGGCTCTAGTAAGAAAAAAAATCGATGAACTGGAGGAAGACCGACGCATAAGCGAAGAAAAATTTGAGAAAGAATTCCAGGAAAAATGGGAAAGGGATAAGTATTCCCACTATAGCGACTGGCATCAGGCGGACTACGCCCGCCAAAGGGATGCCCGCATAGAGGAAATGAAAAAAGAAGAGCAGGAAGCGAAAAAAGAAGAAGACAAAAACTAAGACTTCTTACAGCAATGTTGCGTTGCCCATGAGGCCGAAGTTGCTGAAGACGAAATTGTAGAGCTGGTTCCCGTTGAACATGTAGCGGCGCTCGACGCGGGCTGAAATGGCGGTGTAAACTTCGTAGGTGATGGTGCCCATCCACTCGGCCATTTCCTGGACCGTGATCTCGTTTTCGCCCTGCTTGCCTAAGAGGACGACTTCGTCGCCGGGCTTGACAATGGGTTCGTCCGGGCCGAGCTCGATGGTGGTCTGGTCCATACTTATCATGCCTCTGACGGGATAGCGTTTGCCTTTGATAAGAACTTCGGCTCTGTTGGAAAGGATCCTGCGGTAGCCGTCGCCGTAGCCGACTTCAATGGTCGCGATGTAAGTTTCCTGCGTGGTCGTGTAAACGGCGTTGTAGCCCAGCGACTGGCCTTTGGGGACTTTCTTGATCTGGGTGACTCTCGTCTTCCAGCTGAGCATAGGCTCAAGCGTAGTGCCGTGCAGTTTTTCTTTTTCGGCCTGGGAGAGCGGATATCCGCCGTAGATGAGGATGCCAGGTCTGACCATGTTGTAGCCGGTGTTGTCTATGTTGAGGACGGCGCCGCTGGCCTCCATGTGTTTCAAGGGAATGTTGACTTTTTTGGAGGCGAGGAACTTCAAGACTTCCTCGAAGCGCTGCTGCTGGGCGATGGTCAGGTCGCTGGTGGGATGGTCGGCCATGGCGAGGTGCGTCATGATGCCGGTGATCTTGATGTGGCTCAGTTTGGTGGCGGCGTAGATGTCGTCGAGGTTGCTGTAGCGGAAGCCGACGCGCCCCATGCCTGTGTCTATTTTGAGATGCGCCTGCAAAGGCATGCCGAAGTGACGGGCGCTCTCGTTCATAGCGCGGGCATTGTCAATATCGACGAGCACGGGAGTGATGCTGTGGATGCAGAGGACTCTGACGTCGTCCGGTTCGGAAGGACCGAGGACGAGGATGTTGGCGTTGGGAACGTAGGAACGGATCTCGAGAGCCTCGCGGCAGGTCGCCAGTCCCAGCCAGTCGATGCCGAATTCGAAAGCGGCTTTGGCGGTCGCTTCCAGACCGTGGCCGTAAGCGTTGGCCTTCAGGGGCAGAAGTATCTTCGTGCCCTTGGGAAGCATCTTCCTCAAAGCGTCAACATTGTGGCGGAAAGCGTTCAGATTTATCTCAGCCCATGAATAATACATTTACTTCTCCTTATCCTTGGCGTCAAGGTAAGCCGCCAGAAGCGCCGCGTCGGCGGGAGTTATGCCGGGAATGCGGGCGGCCTGGCCGACGGTCAGGGGGCGGACGGCGCTGAATTTCTGCAAGGCCTCGATCCTTAGTCCCAGGACGTTCTTGTAGTCGTAGTCGGGCGGGATCCTTTTGCGGTCGAATTTCTTGGCGCGCGCCACCTGGCGTTCCTCTCTTACTATGTAGCCGTCATACTTACAGCGTATCAAAATCTCTTCCCAAATGGAATCATCGCAGTCATTAAGACCGAGAGCATTCCTGTGGAGAGCCTCTTCCTCTTTTTTTATGTCCGGGCGGCCCAGGACTCTTATCATGGGCGTTCCCTCGGAGTATTTTTCTCTTAGGATTTCCAGCTCGGAATTGATCTTCGCTTCGTTTTCCGCGATTTTGTCGAGTTCCGCTTTGTCGATGAGGCCGTATTCCGAGGAGGTCTTGGCGAAGCGGTAGATGGCTGAGTCGGCCCTTAAGATCAGGCGGTATTCCGCCCTGCTGGTGAACATCCGGTAGGGTTCGTCAACGCCTAAGGTGACAAGGTCGTCGATCATGACGCCCAGGTATCCCTCGGACCTGGCGGGAATGAAGGGCGGAAGTCCCTTTAAACTTGCGGCGGCGTTGATGCCGGCGGCAATCCCCTGCGCGGCCGCTTCCTCGTAGCCTGAGGTGCCGTTGATCTGCCCGGCCAGATAGAGGTTGGGAACAAGCTTGCTTTCCAGCGTCGGGTAGAGATCGCGGGGGTCGGAAAAGTCGTATTCTATGGCGTAGGCCGAATGGATGAAGACCGCCTTCTCAAGGCCCGGGATGGAATGCACGAAAGCTTCCTGCACGTCTTTGGGCAGGCTGGTGGAGATGCCGTTGGGATAATAGCTCTCGGTGTCGTTGCCTTCCGGTTCAAGGAAGACGTGGTGCGTTTCCTTGTCTTTGAAGCGTACGATCTTGTCTTCGATGGAGGGGCAGTACCTAGGGCCGATGCCTGTGATCTCGCCGCCGTAAAGCGCGGACTTGTCGAGATTGTCGGTGATGATCTTCTTCGTTTCCGCGGTGGTGTGCGTGATGTAGCAGGGCAATTGGTTGATCGTGTCCAGCGCGGGCGGCCTTTTGTTCCTGAAGGAGAAAGCAGGAGGGTCTATGTCGCCTGGCTGAAGCTGCGTTTTACTAAAGTCGATGGAAGACTTAAGGAGCCTGGGCGGAGTGCCGGTCTTCAATCTGCCTAAGTTGAGGCCTAAGTTTTTCAGGGAGTCGGAGAGCTTTTTGGCGGGAGGATCGCCCAGGCGTCCGCCTTCCGTTTTCTCTTTGCCGATGTGCATCAGGCCTTTTAAGAAAGTGCCGACCGTCAGAATGATCTTTTTGGCGGTCAGTTTCGTTCCGTCTGCTAAGAGAACGCCGGAAAGTTTGCCGTTGTCCGTCGTCAGCTCTTCCGCGAGGCCTACGATTATCGTAAGGTTAGGGGTGTTCTTGAGGGCCGTCTGCATGTAGGCGGAGTAAGCGCTGCGTTGAGACTGAGCTCTCAGGGCTCTGACGGCAGGGCCTTTGCTGAGATTGAGAACGCGGTACTGCAAGCCGGAATTGTCGGCAGCCAGGCACATCAAGCCGCCCAGCGCGTCCACTTCGCAAGCCAGGTTCGTTTTGCCAAGTCCCCCGATGGCGGGGTTGCAGGACATCTGCGCGATCGTTTCAAAACTGATGGTGACAAGGACGGTCTTCAAGCCCATTTTCGCGCAGATATGGGAAGCTTCTATGCCGGCGTGTCCCCCGCCGATGACTATGATGTCAAAGTCAGAAGTCATAGCTGAGAGCGCGGCCCAGGTAATCACTGAAATCGCTGGCGGTGCGGCCGCCAATTGGCGCGGCGAAATCAGCCGCCAGGCCGTGGTAGTAGGCCGCCAGCATGGCCGCATCGTACGTATTTAGGCCTTGGGCCAGGAAAGCGCCTGTGAGGCCCGTAAGCAGGTCTCCCGTTCCGGCAGTGGAAAGATAGGGGCTGCCGCTCAAATTGACGGCAGAAAGCCTCTGAGGGGCTTTTACGACCGTGTGGTGTCCCTTGAGGAGCACGGTTACGTTCAGATCCTCGCAGAGATCCGTTGCGGCTTCCCGGCGGGCGAAGTCGTCGGTTTCCGGAGCGTAGTCCATGAGGCGCTTGAATTCGCCGAGGTGCGGAGTGAATACGAGCTCAAGGTCTTCGGGAAGCGTAAAGCGTTCCCTGGCGTAAATGGAGAGCGCGCCGGCGTCCCAGATCTGCTTTTTGATGGGCGAACCGGAGAGCGCCTTCAGAAGAGCGGCGTGGTATTCGTCGTCGGGAAGGCCCGGACCGGCGGCCGCCGCGTCGCATTTTTCCGCGAGCTGGGCAAGCTTGATGAGGTCGTCTTCGAGTTTGCCGGAAAGCGTTAATGTCAAAATATGCGGGAGAGCGGAATTGAAAGCGGGTTCCAACTCTTTGGGGATGACGGCGGTGACTAAGCCCGCGCCGCCAACGCTGGCGGCTTTGGCGGCTAAAAGCGCGGCGCCGCCCATGCCGGAAGCGCCAGCCAAGAGCAGCAGGTGTCCCCTGCTGTGCTTGTAGGAAGCGCTGTTGGGCTTGGGCAGAAGCTGCCTGGCCTCTTTAAGGGAGAGCGCAAAGAAAGGACTCTCGGCGTTTCTGGGAGCGGGCAGCCCGATATCGATCACTTCCGTGCGGCCCAGGAACTCGTCATTCTTTGTCAAGCTTGCGAGTTTTCCCTGCCCGAAAGTGACGGTCCAGTCAGCCTTGACGAAAAGGCGGCTCTCTTCCCCGTCGGCGTTAAGTCCGCTGGGAATGTCGAGAGCGAGCTTCTTGGCCGGATGCGCGTTCACGGCGCTGATGGCGGAAGCCAAGAGCGCACTGGCGCTGCCCCTGAAGCCCGTGCCGGTCAGACCGTCAACGATAACGTCGCCCTGCCAGATGGCAAGGTAGTCCGCGACTTCCTTTGGGTCCTTGAGGACGGAGATCTTTTTGCCCTGCGCCTCGAGCCTGCGGAACTGGATGAGCGCGTCCCCTTTCAGCTTCAGGATGGGACCTAAAAGCGCGACGTCGCAGTGCAGACCGGCCTGGATAAGATAGCGGGCCGTGACCCAGGCGTCGCCGCCGTTGTTGCCGCATCCGCCCAGAACGAGGAAGCGCTTGGATGTAGGCGCGAAAACGTCCGTCAAAAACTTGAACGCAGCGTAGCCGGCCCTTTCCATGAGGACGAGGCCGGGAGTGCCGCTTGAAATAGCGGCCGCGTCAAG
>JAFSWV010000213.1 GCA_017444325.1 bacterium
ACGACGAAAGACAGTGGAGATTCACTGTCAAGAGATGCTTCATGCCCGAAGCTGACCTTGAAAGACAGACCCGCGCCGCCGTCAACTACGTCGAGTGCGACACTGTGATGGATCCTCAGGTCGAGACCACCGGCTGGACCAGCTCCCTGGTCAAGGCCGGCAAAGGCTGCGTCATTCCGTACGCTGAATACGTGACCGTCGTCGACGAGGACTTCTCCTCCTATGACGAAGGAAGCCTCATCGGCAACTACGGCTGGTCCAACGGCTACGGCAACGACGGCAGCGGCACCGTTGTCAAAGACGGCGGCAACACCTACGTCACGATCACTTCCGGCAGCGGCCTCTGGGGCGCCCACTACAACTTTGACAACCCGGTCGCTTCCGGTTGGTGCGATGGTTCCGCCAACAAGTATCGTCTCTGGGTCTACTCCGCCAGATTGAAATACAGCGGCTCCAACGCCAACCCCTGGTTCGGCTTCTGGACTCCGCAGCTTTACGAATCCCAGTTCAAGAAAGACGGCGACCACTATCTGTTCTCCCCGGACGGCACGACGTGGTCCTCCCTGGAGATCCCTGTTGACGAATGGTTCGACTTCGAGATCGGCGTTGATCCCACCGCTGTCAACAAACGCCACAACACCCTGTATGTCAAGGTCAACGGCGTGTCTGAAACCCTGAACGTTGTCGGCGGCCAGGAAAACGACGCCGATACCTTCAAGACCTTCCGTTACTTCTTCTGGGGCGGCGGCCTGACTGTCTCTATCGACAGCTTCAAGCTCGTGTATATGTGCGACGGCCCGGTCAACGACTATCTGAAGAACGCCAAAGAATTCACCGGCGCCGCCATCGGCGACAATGATTACGCCCGCGTCGAATCCGGCGAAAGCACCGACAACAAGTACTCCGTGTGGTATTACTTCAAGGCCACCAACGACAAGAAGCTCAACCTCTTCACCACCGGCACTTGGGATGAGTTCAGCAACGACACCATGATCGGCGTCTACTCCGCCGACACGGCGACCCCGACCTTCGCTGATCTTACGGTCGCTGTTCCCTTGACCGACACCGGCAGAGACGAATCCATCTCCTTCATTCAGGAGGAAGGCAAGTACTACTTCATCATGGTCGGTTCCTATGTGGGTGATCACGACGAGAAGACCGGCGGCTTTATCCTCGGCTCCAAGTATGTCCCGAAGGACAACGTCTATGTCGCTCCCGGCGCGACCGGCGACGGTTGCTCTCCCGAGACCCCGATGGGCAGCATCTCCGAAGCTATGGAGATCGTCACCTCCGGCAATTCCATCATCCTCGCCCCGGGCGAATACAGCATTGCCGACAACTACAACCAGACCGATGTCTGGGGCGCCGGCATGACCGTGCTGTGCTTCAAGGTCGAAAACGTCACCCTGAAGGGCGCCGGCCCGGACAAGACCACCATCGTCGTTCCTCCGGGCTACGTTGGCATCCGTATGGAAAGAAAAGGCGCTTCCGTCCGCGACCTGACCGTCAAGGCCTACCGCACCGACAACATGGTCTACCACTACAACTGGCATATGCAGGGCGCCATCTGCGCCTGCAACCAGCCCGGCATGAGCGTCAGCAACGTGGCCATCTACTCCGAGCAGAAGAGCAACGAGATCCGTCCGTTCTCCATTTACAGTGTCAAGACCTTCAAAGCTGACAGAGTGGCTATTGAGGCTCCTGAGTGCTGCAGCCCCTTGTTCATCAACGCTTCTACGAACGTCTCGGTCAACTTCCTGACCTCTTACGGCTGCAAGTTGAACAACAACCCGGGCATCTACTGCGGCAACTGGCCGTGGGGCAACCCCAAGAACGAAGGCGTGACCTTCAGGAACATCCTGGTCGCCAATGCTTACATGCCGTTCACGGTTGAAGCGGACGAGGAGATCTTCATCTACGACTCCGTCTATTACGATTGCCCGAACCAGAGCAACTTCGCCGATAGCGCTGATGTCGTCGAAGAAGGCTGCCAGTCTTTCGTCGAAGGCGAGAACGATCCTGTGCTCGATACCTACGAAGGCTACATCCTGACCGCTACCGAGAAAGTCAACATCTACAAGAACGCTGGCTGGCGCGTCGTGCCTGAACCGGCCTTCTTCGGATTGCTGGCCCTCGCCGCTCTCTTTCTCCGCAGGAGGTAAGCGCAAAACCAAAACTAGCTCTCGCTAGTAAAAAAAGCTCCCGGCGAAAGTCGGGAGCTTTTTTTGTTATGCTTCCCTTCTCGGCGATAAATCATATGCCCTTGGCAAACAAGCTTCGCTGAGTTTGCTTACGGGCACATGATTCTATCGCCTCGAAGAAAGCCGGAGCAAAGTGCGGCGTAAGCCCCCAAGCGAACTCACGGAGGACGCAAATCAAGGCCATGCGCGCGTAGTCCGTGAGCGGTGGGGCTTACGCCGACTTTGCGACACTAAGTTCGCTTGGGGATGTGTTCCTCCCTTGGCGAACGCGCTACTGCAGAAACTTTTTCGCTTCGGCGAGGAGCTTTTCTTTGGTGGCGGACTTGGGCTTTTGCAAAGCGATGGTGTAAAGCTTCGCGAGGATCTTCCCCACTTCCGGGCCGGGCTGGATGCCCAGTTCTTTCATGAGATCGTCGCCGTTGACGGGAAGATCTTTCAGCTTAAGGACTCGTCCTTCTTTCTCTATGCGGCGGATGCGCTGCATCACGGGGCGGGCTAATTCCAAGGTGAAGGCGAAGCCTTTTCCCTCATTGGTAAGGTTGCCCCTGACGTCGCAGAGCATGAACCTTATGAGATCCCTTATGGTGATGTGCCTCAAGGCGCCGATGAGGCGCTGCAGGGCGGGATCTTTCATATGGAAGGAATAGAGTAGAGGCCGCATGTGATAGCGGGTGTATTCGCAAACTTTATCTATGGTCTCGTTTGAAAAGCGCAGGTCTGTCAGCGCTTTTTTTACCATCTTTTCGCCGAGTATGTCGTGATTGTAAAAAATGAAGCGGTCTTTTTCGATCTCTCTTCTGCAGGCAGGCTTGGCGATGTCGTGCAGAAGGCAGGCCAATCTTAGCGAGAGGTCTTCTTTTTTAGCGGACTTCAGAGTCTGCAGAGCGTGCTCCCAGCAGTCCTCCTTGTGGTGCGGAAGCTGCGAGCAGCCCATGGAAGGAACGAGATCCAAGAAAAGATAAGGCAGAAGCCCGAGTTCGCCGATCAGTCTCAGGGCTGTGTCGGGGTTTTTGCCGAGCAGCATTTTGGATAGTTCCTGCTGGCGTCTTTCTATTGAGACCATGTCAACCAAGTGGCCAAGATCTTTTATGGCTTTCTTGGTCTTTGGTTCTAACTTGCCATCAATTTTAGCGGCGAAACGGCAGGCTCTAAGCGCTCTCAGAGGATCTTCGCGCATCCTTTCCCTGGCGTTTCTGACGAATCGGATCGTGCGGCTTTTCAAGTCCTCCAGGCCGCCCATAGGGTCAATGAGCCTGCTTCCATCGTACGCCATGGCGTTGACGGTGAAATCGCGCCGGGAAAGGTCTTCCTCAATGGAATCGGCGTAAGTGATGGAGTCGGGATGGCGGTAGTCGGAATACGTTCCGTCGTTCCTGTAGGTCGCCACTTCTATGCCGTCAACGAGCATGACGGCGAAAGCCTGTCCGACCGCCCTGCTCTTGGGGAAAAGCTTTTTGATGTCTTTGGGCTTGGCGTTGGTCGCGACGTCGAAATCTTCGCAAGGGATGCCCAATATGGCGTCCCTTACGCAGCCCCCGACCAGGCAGGCCTCAAAACCGCCTCCCTGAAGCCTTGTGAGGATGTTTTCCACCTTCGGCGGTATCTTTGTCCTCAAAGCCACGATCTAGCCCTCTATGAGCTTCTGGAAGTCCTTGACGGTCACTTCCGCTATGCTCGGCCTGATAAGGTCGGCGTCGGAATCTTTCACGTATTCGCCGACGCCTACGCACTTGAAACCGGCCGCTCTCAGGGCCTGGATGCCTAGGACCGCGTCCTCAATGCCGACCACTTCATTGGGCGCGGCGCCGGAAACTTCCTGAGCCTTCAGGAAGATGTCGGGAGCGGGCTTTGTCTTTATTATGTCCATCCTGTCAACGACAGCGTAGAAATAAGGCTCCAGTTTAGCACAGCGGATGACGTCCTTGGCGTTCTTGCTGCCGGAAGCGACGACGGAACGGATGCCGGCTTCGTTTAAGTCCTCCAGAAGCTTTACGGCGCCGGGCAGACGCAGCTCGTCGGGGTCGCAGTTGTGCAAAAGATCAAGATAATAGCGATTCTTGCGGTCGGTCAGTTCTTTGCATTCTTCCTTGCTGGGTAAGGGTTTGTCGTTGAAGACCGTGAACAGTCTTTCCAGGCAGACTTCCCTGGCCATGCCGCGGAAATCGTCGCCCTGTTTCTGGGTGAAATTAAGGGAAAGATCTTTCGCCAGCATGTCCCAGCTTCTGTAGTGGAGATAATGGGAATCGACCAGAACTCCGTCGAGGTCGAAGAGCACCGCTTTCAGTTTTGACATAGTTTATCCTTGTTTCTTAATTTTGGTCTATTTTATCACAACCTGCCGTTTATCGCTGAAATTGAGCGCGTTGCGCCGCTTTTTCCAAATTTGATAAAATAAATAATACAACTAGTTATAGGAATGTAATGAAAGCGATGCGCCTGGCGGGCCTTTTTGCGGCCGCTTTATTGTTGACAGCCTGCGAACCTTCCCCTAAGGAAGCGACGGAGCTCTTCGTTTCCGACTTGAAAGCCGGGAACTGGAAGGGCTGCGCCTCTTTTTTTACTCCGGAACTCAGGGAGTCTTTTGAAAAGGAGGCTGACAATTGGCCGGTTCTTGCCTTCGCGCAAACTTTCTACACGGACAACGTCAACTGCGAATTTCTGAAATACGAGACAAGGGAAGGCAAAGCCCATACCCTGATAAGCTACACCTGGCGCTGGCTCAGGGTGCCGATAGTCCCCGGCAGCGTTTACTTCGATCTCGTCTGGCGTCCCATGGACGGCAAATGGCGGATAGAAAACATCTACACCACGAGCCACTGGGACATGCTTCCATTGGTTGGCGCCGACAGTCCCAAGGAAATTTTAGATAAAGCACAACCTACGACCTGCGGCCTCCGCTGCGTCAAGCCTTACCGCGAGAGCGAAAGCTGGGAGAGCCTTGGCAGGACAACGGAAAAATATTTGGAAACCTGGTATCGATAAACAAAGGATCATCATGCGTCAATTCAGTTTAATCTTACTGGTTATCCTCTGCGCGGCCGCCTCCGCTTTTGCTGACGGAGACGCCTTTGCTGAGGATGATGCGCTGAGAGCTCTCGAAAGAGCCGCAGCGGAAAAAGAGCCAATCGCCGGCCTTAAAAGCGAAACTCTTCCCGTGATAGAGGGAAGCGAAGTCAAGGATTTCCCCTTCTTCTCACGCGAGGAAACGGAAGTTCCCCCGCTGGAAGAAGACCTGGAGACGGAGGAGGAAACGCCCGTACATCTTTCCATGACGCCGATAGAGGCGCATGACGAATATCTTCTTGCCAGTCGTCCCAAATGGTACAAGCGCATTCCCTGGGGCCTCTGCCGCGGATTCGTGAACGTAACGACCTGTGTCGGCGAACTGGGACGCGGCTTCACCTACGCGTTCGGAGATTACCATCCCGCGATCGCCGCGCCTGTCGGCCTGGTCGCCGGAGTTGCCGGAACGCTCGGCCGCTGCGGCGCCGGATTGGCTGATATTTTGACATTGGGATTGCTGGGCGACCGCGACCTGGCCCTTAACTTCCCGGATTATGTCTGGCAGGGACAGTGGGACTACGGCTTCTATCCGGACACCAAGAGCGCTCCCGATGAGCCTGAAGTGAAAGAAGCCGAAGTGAAACAGGAAGACCCGAGCGAAGGCTACATACCGAGCCCGACCGCCAGAACGCCTATAAAAGGCAGAAGGATAAAGTAAGATGAAAAAGCTGATCTGTCTTTTGCTGCTTTTCTGCACTTCCGTCATGGCTTCCAACATCGAGCAGGTCGTCGTGGAAGACGACACGAGTGAGCACAACGGCCTTCTCAACGGCTTTGTTTCGATTTTGACCTGCTATCTGGAAGTCCCCAGAGCGTTCACTTACGAAGTGACCGCGAGGCCGCGCTCCATGATCGTCCTGGCTCCCGTGCTCGGCTCCTGCCTTACAGGGATAAGAGCGCTGGTCGGCACCGGCAACGTCCTGACGCTGGGGTTTTGCGACAAGTTCATAAGAGGCGACATCCCCGAATACATATGGGATGCCTACTGGCTGGCGCCCAGACCCGAATCCGATTAATAAACATTTTGGAGAAATATATGCGAAAACTTTTCCTGATCCTCATCGCCATAGTTCTGTTCTCGCAGAATCTTTTTGCCACGGTTGACATCGACTATCCGGAGCGCAACGAGATAAACCCGCCGTACGCCATTATGAGAGGCGTGGTCAACCTCTGCACTTTCTGGCTGGAGTATCCCAGGTGCCTAGTTTATGACTACGACCGCATGTCCCCCATGGGGATCTTCACTTTCCCCTTCACCGGAACGTTCTACGGTCTGGCCAGAGTTTTCCTCTCCGTCGGCGACATCGCCCTCCTTGGCTTCACGGGACCCAACGGCTACAGCGAAGACTTCATAAGGGAGTACGTCTGGCAGATGCCCTGGAACGCCTACAAAGGAACAAACGAAGTTAAAGAAGTTCAGAATACGGAAGAGCCCGTGGACTTTGAAAAGCTGGAAAAAGTCAACATTAACAGCCTGCTGTAAATCTTATGCCTAATTGCCCAGACTTCAGCGGTCTTCACTGCAAGATCGCCGATCCTTCTTTAGAGAATTTCGGGCGTCTGGAGATCCAGGCCGCCGAACATGAGATGCCAGGCCTCATGGCCGTGCGCGAGAAATACGCCGGCACACTTCCCCTGAAAGGCGCCAGGATCACCGGATCCCTTCACATGACGATCCAGACCGCCGTTCTTATTGAAACACTGAAAGCTTTGGGAGCCTCCGTCCGTTGGGCCTCCTGCAACATCTACTCCACCCAGGACCACGCTGCCGCCGCCATTGCTGGAGACGGTATCCCGGTCTTCGCTTGGAAAGGCGAAACTCTTGAGGATTATTGGGAATGCACTCTGCAGGCGCTCTCCTTCCCGGAAGGCGGACCTACTCTCATAGTTGACGACG
>JAFSWV010000214.1 GCA_017444325.1 bacterium
ACGACGAAAGACAGTGGAGATTCACTGTCAAGAGATGCTTCATGCCCGAAGCTGACCTTGAAAGACAGACCCGCGCCGCCGTCAACTACGTCGAGTGCGACACTGTGATGGATCCTCAGGTCGAGACCACCGGCTGGACCACTTCTCTGGTCAAGGCCGGCAAAGGCTGCGTCATCCCGCAGTCTGTCATGGCCACGATCGTTGATGAAGACTTCTCCTCTTATCCGGAAGGCGACATCAAGGGTCAGTACGGCTGGTCCGACGGCTACGGCAGCGACTACACAATCCAGGCTGTCAAAGACGGTGACAACACCTACGTCGAGATCCACTCCGCCGGCCTCACCGGCACCCACTACAATTTCGACAACCCCATCGCCACCGGTTGGGCCGAAGGCTCAAGCAACCCCTACCGCGCCTGGAAGTATTCTGCCAGGATGAAATTCACGGAAGTCGGCGGCGGCAACCCCTGGATCGGCTTCTGGGATCCGCAGTGCGTGGAAAGCCAGTTCGTCAAAGACGCTTCCGGCACCTTCCTGCAGTTCCGTCCGGATGGCGGCTACACTGATTCTCAGCTCCGCATCCCCATCGGCGAATGGGTTGACTTCAGCATGACCGTCAGCGCCAACGCGGTCAACAAGAAACACAACGTTCTTTCCATCAGCGTCGACGGCGTTGAGGAAGAGATCAACTTCCCCGCCGGCCAGGAAAACGACACGGATATCTTCAAGACCTTCCGTTACTTCTTCTGGAGCGCCGGCACCACGCTGCAGCTCGACGCCATCAAGCTCGAGTACCTCTGCGACGGCCCGGCCAACGACTATCTCTCCCGCGCCACGACCGTCACTATCGGCGAAACCGTCTACGGCAACAACGAGTATGCCCGCGTGGAATCCGGCGAAAGCACGGATCAGATCAACTCCATTTGGTACACCTTCGAGGCCACTGAAAACGGCGGCGTCGCGCTCAGCACCGAGGGCACTTGGGACGAGTTCAGCAACGACACCATGATCGCCGTCTACTCCTCCATGGTCTCCAATCCGGCCTTCGAGGACCTGGATGAAGTCGTTCCTCTGACCGACGGCGGCAGAGACGAATCCTGCAAGTTCCAGACGGAAGAAGGCAAGTACTATTTCGTAATGGTCGGCTCCTTCATCAAGGACGAAGCTCAGGCTGGCGGCATCAAGCTGACCACCGAAGACGTCTACATTGGCGACCTCTACGTCGCTCCGGGCGCCACCGGCACCGGTCATTCCGAAGATGATCCTATGGGCAGCGTCTCTGAAGCTATGGATCAGGTCTCTCCGGGCTTCGCAGTCAAGCTCGCTCCCGGCGAATATTCCATCGCTGACAACTTCAACCAGATCGACGCTTGGGGCGCTGGCATGACCATCCTCTGCTACAAGGCCGTCAACGTCACTCTGCAGGGCGCTGGCCCTGACAAGACCAAGATCGTGGCTCCTGAAGGCTACGTTGGTGTCCGTATGGAACGCGACGGCGCGACCCTGCGCGACCTGACCATCGAAGCTCATGGTGAAACGCACTTCGTCAACCACTACAACTGGCACATGAACGGCGCTCTCTGCGCTTGCAACTGCTCCGGCATGGTCGTCAGCAACGTCGCCATCGTCAGCGAAGCTGGCACCGACGGCGGCGCGCTCCGTCCGTTCCCCACCTACAGCGTCACTGACTTCACCGTCACCAGAGTTGCTGTCGATGCTCCGAACTGCGGATGCCCTGTCTTCTTCGACAAGGTCAAAGACGTCAATGTCAGCTATCTGACTGTCAACGCCAAGAACGTTGCTAACAACCCGGCTATCTACTGCGGCAACTGGCCCTGGGGCGTCAACGAAGGCCTGACCTTCAACAACGTCTTACTGGCCAACGCTTATATGCCGTTCACCGTGGAAATCGATGAAGAAGTCTTCATCTACAATTCCATCTACTACAACTGCCCGAACGACAGCAACTTCAACGAAGATGCTGACGTGGTCGAAGAAGGCTGCGTGTCTTACGAAGAAGGCGAAAATGATCCTGGCTTCGAAACGCTCGACGGCTTTGTCCTGACCGCTACTTCTCCCATCTACAACAACGTCGGTTGGCGTACCGTGGCTCCGCCGCCCAACGACAACCTGGCTGATGCCATCGATGTCGGCGAAGGCGCCACCGTTGGTTACAACACCCGCGCCACTGTGGAAGAAGGCGAAAACGAAGCCCACAAGGCCTCCGTTTGGTACACCTTCACTCCGTCCGAAGACGGCCTGTTCCGCATCAGCGACGAAGGTTCTCACGCTGTCTCCGGCTACGACGCCATGCTGAGCATCTACACCGTCAACGGCGAAGAAGTGTCCTTCGCGACCTTGGAAGCCGTCGTCGAGACTCAGGATACCGGCACGGACGAGACCTATGATCTGAAAGCCACCGCCGGCACGACCTACTACATCTGCTGGGACGGCTATGAAGGCTCTCAGGGCGAATTCACCATGACCATCACCAAACTGCATGATGGTCCGTGGTACGTCGCTCCGGGCGCCACCGGCTCCGGTACGTCCGCTGACGATCCTACCGGCGACCTTACCATGGCTATGGAGAACGTGGTTCCCGGCCAGACCGTCAACCTGGCTGCCGGCGAATACAGCATTGCTGAATTCAACAACCAGTACGACATCTGGGGCGCTGGCATGACCGCTCTGTGCTTCAAGACCACCGACGTCACCTTGAAGGGCGCTGGCCCTGACAAGACCGTCATCACGGTTCCCGCCGGCTACGTTGGTATCCGTATGGAACGCAACGGCGCTTCCGTCCAGGATCTGACCGTCAAGGCCTATCGCACCGACAACATGCCCTACCACTACAACTGGCATATGCAGGGCGCCATCTGCGCTTGCAACTGCGAAGGCATGAGCATCAAGAACGTCGCTATCTACAGCGAACAGAAGACCGGCGAGATCCGTCCGTTCTCCGCTTACAGCGTTACCGGCCTGACTGTTGAAAGACTGGGCGTCGAGGCTCCTTACTGCGCCAGCCCGGTGTTCTTCGACAAGGTCACCAACGTGGACGTCAGCTACCTGACCGTCAGCGGCTGCAACGAAGATCAGAACCCCGCCGTCTACTGCGGCAACTGGCCGTGGGGCGTCAACGAAGGCCTGACCTTCAGGAACGTGCTGCTCTGCAACACCTTCTATCCGTTCACGGTTGAAATCGATGAAGAAGTCTTCATCTATGACTCCGTCTACTACAACTGCGCCGAAGAAAGCAACTTCAACGAAGACGCTGACGTCGTCGAAGAAAACTGCGCTTACTACGCTGAAGGCGAGAACAGCCCTGAACTCGCTGAAGTCGACGGCTTCATCCTGACCGCTGTCAATCCGTTCTACAAGAACATTGGTTGGCACACCTACATCGAAGAATTCGCGGCCGCCACTCTGGGCTACAATCTGAGAGGCACCGGCTCCATCGCTGTCGATGGCAACGACGGCTGCGAAGAAGTCTGGAAGAGCGAATACTTCAAAGACATGTACATCTGCGGTTCCGCGGTCGAGTACGAGGGCTTCCTCTATCTCGCCAACGATCCTTCACCCGACGCCACCGTCCTCAAGATCAACGTTGAGACCGGCGAAGTTGAAGAATTCTACACCGAACCCAGCTGGGACAACGGCGCTCCGACCATCACGGATGCCGGTTACCTCTATGTCTGCGACGAAAAGGCCAATCTCTGCAAGGTCGACCTTGAAACCAAGGAAACCGTCTGGATCTGCAAGCTTGCTGAATCCGGCGATCGTCTGACCAGCAGCGCTATCAAGTTCAACGGCGGCAAAGCCTACGTGAAAGTTGCCGGCAAGGGTCTCTTCGCCGTCACTTCCAACGGCTCCGTCGCTTGGTGCTATGAAGACGCTGACTGCGCTGATGGCTGGGCCGGCAACGGCGTCAGCTTCAACGCTGACGGCACGCAGGTCTACTACAAGGATGCTGGCGCTGTCATCGCGGTCAACACCGCTGACGGCACCCTGGCCTGGACCGGCGACACCGACGAAGCTGACACGGACGACAATATGTCCTGCCGCGAGCCGATCGTCGGCGCTGACGGCACCGTGTTCGCCATCGCCAGACCCGGCGATGACAACGCTGTCATCTACGCCTTCAATTCTGACGGCTCCAAGAAGTGGGCGACCACTCTCTCCGCCAGATGCGGCGACGACGGCGGTCTTGCCCTGAACCTGGGCGAAGACATCGTCTACGCTTCCTACCAGGAAGGCGTGACGGCCATCTCCACCGAGACCGGCGAAGTCATCTGGGACGCCAAGATCGGCCACGTTCGCAACAGCGTCGTTCCGATCAATGAAGGCGGCCTCTATGCCGTGACCGAAGGCGACGACGGATCCTTCCTCGTCTTCCTGACCGATGGCACCGATGGCGCCGAGGCCACTGTTGTCTGGCAGTATGCGATCGAAGAAGGCTCCAAGAGCAACCATATGCGCCCGGTCGTTCTCGAAAACGGCGACGTGTTCTGCGGCACTCCCAATACGATTGCCTGCGTCCGCCCCGTGGTCCCCGAACCGGCCATCATCGGTCTGCTGGCTCTCGTCGCTCTCTTCCTCCGCAGGAAGTAAGCTGCGATAGCAACTGCTAGCGCTTGCTAGCGAAAAAAGGCTCCCTCTTCGGAGGGAGCCTTTTTTATTGCTCACGCTTGCTGCATTTTTCGCTACGCCCAAAAAAGTATTTGCCCCTTCGTTCACGGACTACGCGTGGTGTGCGCGCAAGCACATATCCCCCGCTCACGGACTACGCGTGCATGGCCTTGATTTGCGTCCTCCGTGAGTTCGCTTGGGGATATGTGCATTGCGCGCACTTACGCAAACGCGTGGGCTTTGTCGAGGACGAAAGAGTCATGCTCCCGTAAGCAAACTTAGCGAAGCCTGTTTGCCAAGGGAACATGACTTTTCGTCCGAGACAAAACAAGAAGAGCATAATGTGGTAAAATAGCAACTGTAAAGACGCTCTATTTACCAAACGATGAACAAAAACATGCAACGCTTTCTTTGCCTAGTCATAACAATTGCTTTGGCGGTCTGTGCGTGGGGGGCTGCGCCGGCGAACGACAACTTTGCGGACTGCGAGGTCTTCACCATTGGAACGGACGTATTCGGCACCAATACGGAGGCTACGCTGGAGGCTGGCGAGGCCGAACATCTCGGCCAGAGCTGGGAACACTCCGTTTGGTACAAGTTCAACCTAGGCACACCTTACAAGCAGTTGGTGACGATAAGCGTCCACAACGACAACAGCGGACTGGACCCCTGCCTTGTCATCGCCGCGGGAAGCAGCGTAAAGGATCTGAGATACATTGTCGTCCAGGACACCAACATTGACGAGACCTATTCCGGCACCTTCAAAGGGGACGTGGATTATTACGTCGGCGTTTACTCCTATACCGCCGAGGCTCACGGCGCTTTCAGGATCGAATCTCTCAATTCTCCCCTGAACGACTGGTACTGTTCTCCCGACGGCAAAGGTTCCGGGAGGACCTCAGACGACCCCTGCACGCTGAACATTGCTCTTGAAAGCGCGGGAAGCGGCAGCGCCGTCTACATGGCCCCCGGCACCTACAAGCTCTCGAAAGTGGGCGCGATGCAGAATCTGCGCTGGACGGACGGCAATTTCCTGCTTGTCAACACCGCCGACGTTTCCGTTATAGGCGCGGGTTCCGACCAGACGGTCATTCTTTGCGACGAACCTGACGACATCGGCGTATACTTAACCGGGACTGGCGTGACTTTAAAGGGC
Organism: bacterium; assembly: GCA_017444325.1. Taxonomy (GTDB): domain Bacteria; phylum Auribacterota; class UBA3054; order UBA3054; family UBA3054; genus UBA3054. The sequence goes on from JAFSWV010000214.1 coordinate 5,782, forward strand.
GTTTCTATCCGCCACCCCAAGGACGTCAAGGGCAACACCGACTGGGGCGGTTCCTACTACGGTTTGACGGCTCCCTTGACGGTGGCGGACGCCGACAGAGTGACTTTGGAAGACGTTTACGTCTACGTGGGGAGCGAGGGGGAAACGGAAGACCCCGACAGGGGCGAACTCATTCGTCCGGCTTCCTTGCAGCTCAATCCCGGCGGCAGCCTGAAGGCTATTGACTGCGCCTTCGTTTCCGACGGGCTTCTGACCTCCTGCCTCATCAAGCCCTTCACCTGGGACCCTGAAGCCGACGCCGACAAGCTGACCAGGATGGACTTTTCTTTCTGCACCTTCAGGAGCAACAGGGATATCATCGCCGGCAAGAAAAGTGAAGATACCCTGGACCACCAGACGGCCCTTTACGGCAACACTTGGTACGGCAGCGTTCCCTTTACTGTCAACGTTGACAGCTGCGTCTTTTTAAACACCCTGATCCCGGTCTCCGAACAGGGAGGAGGATCGGACAAGCAGTGGGTCTTCAATGTCAGGGACTGCTTCATGCCGGGGGCGAAGTTTGAAAATTCCTCCCGGGCGGCCGTCACGTACACGAACTGCGACAATGTTTTCGATCCGCTGGTAGACGAGGAATGCCGTCACGCGGCCGTCAAAGCAGGAAAAGACACAGTCGTTCCGATAGAGCCCTTCGTGACCGTTCTTGAGGAAGACTTTTCCGGGTACGAATCGGGCAGCATAAAGGGGAAGTACGGCTGGGGCGACGGCTACGGCAGCGACGGCAGCATCACGGCCGTGAAAGAGGATGGCAACACTTACGTTGAGATACATCCAAACAGTCTCTGGGGCGCCCATTACGATTTTGAAAACCCCGTTTCCACCGGCTGGGGCGGAGGAGCATCCAACCGTTACCGCATCTGGCGGTACAGCGCCAGGATGAAAATGCCCGCGACCGAAGGATACCATAACTTCGGTTTCTGGAGCCCCACCTGCGCGGAGGTGCAGTTCAGGATGGTCGGCGACCATTACCAGCTGCGCGCCACGGACGCTCATCAGGATTCCCAGCTGGATATCCCCGCCGACGAGTGGTTCGATTTGACGCTTGACTATTACGCCAACTTTACGGACGGCCGCCACTGGCTGAAGTCCGTTACCGTGAACGGCGTGACGGAGGAGATAAACGAAGCAACCATGCAGGAGAACGCCTCCGACATCTTCAGCACGCTGCGCTTCTTTTTCTTCGCGGGCGGCGTGACGCTCTCGCTTGATCGCTTTAAGCTCGAATACTGCCTGGACGGTCCTCTGAACGATCATCTTTCCAACCCGCTTCCTTACGAAAGAGGAACGGACATTGTTGGCGACAACACTTACGCTAAGATCGAGCCGGGCGAAAACACCGCAAACCGCGCCACAGTTTGGTACCGCTTCAAGGGCGAAACTAGCGAGAAGCTGGAGTTGTCAACCGCTGGCAGCTGGAAATCCTTCGGCAACGACACGACGCTGGCGATATATACTTCCGCTTCAGCCACAGCGGATTTTTCCGACCTGACCTCCGCCGTTTCCTTGACCGACAAGGGCAGGGACGAGACAGTTACTTTCAATACGGTTCCCGGGAAGTATTACTACATAGCCGTCGGTTCCAAAGAGGGCGCCGGCGGATTCTTCCTGAGATCCGGCTGGGCGGGCAACCTCTACGTGGCTCCGGGAGGGAAGGGAGACGGCCGCACCCAAGAGACGCCCACGGGTGACCTGGCGGCGGCCTTGGACAGTATCAAGCCGCCCTTCGAGGTCGTTCTGGCGCCCGGCACTTATTCCATCGCCGACCATCACAACCAATACGACTGCTGGGGCGTTGGCAACACCGTGCTTTGCTTTAAAGTGGAAGGAACGGGACTCAGAGGCGCTGGACCTGGCAGCACCACCATCCTGGCGCCGGAGGGCTACACCGGCTTACGCTTGGAAAAAAGCAACTGCACTCTGGCGGATCTGACGGTCAAGTCTGAAGGGACGTCCTACAACCGCGCCGCCGGATACCGGGACACAATGCAGGGGGCGCTGTGCGTCTGCGACGCCGAGGGCGTGCTTGTGACCAACGTCGCCGTGATAAGCGAGCAGACGGGCGGCGGCGTCCGTCCTTTCACGATGTGCGGCGTTAGAGATTCTAAGGTCTGCCGCCTGGCCGTTTCCGCCCCGAACCATCCCGCGCCTACCGTCATGCTTGGCTGTCAGAACGACGTTCTGAACAATCTGACCGTTTGCGGAAAAGAGGGCGGCCAGAGCGCCGTTTACCAGAGCAGGCAGCATCTTGGCGCCTCGACGGACATCAGTTACAACAACTGCCTATTTTACAAGGCGAGCAGGCCTTTCTATCTGGAGGACAACGTTGAGATTTCCGCCAGCAACTGCGTTTACTACGCCGCAACGAAGGAAAGCTTCATGGGAAGAAACGTGAGGCTGAGCGAGGAAAACTGCGTTTCCTTCGAGGAAGGCGTGAACGATCCTGATTTACGGGAGGCCAGCGGCCACATCCTTTGCGCCACGAAGATCTACTACGCCAACATCGGCTGGTACACCGTGGCGAGCATGGGAAACGACGATCTTAGAAACGCCGTCACGGTCCTGATCGGCGACACCATGGGCGACAATACCGGGGCGACGGTGGAACTTGGCGAGAACGCTCTTCACAAAGCTTCCGTCTGGTATAAGTTCATTGCCCCGGAAGACGGCGTTTACAGGATCGACGATCTGGGCTCGTATGAAGTTTCCGGCTACGACGCCATGCTCTCAATCTATACCGTGGAAAGAAATGAAGTATCCTTCCCAAATCTCTTGGCGGCGGTGGAGAGTCTGGACAGCGCCAGGGACGAATGCTTCGACCTTGAGGCTCAGGCAGGAACCGCCTACTACATTTGCTGGGACGGACACGAGTCCTCCCAAGGCGTCTTCACCATGCACATAACCAAGAGGAATTCCGGAGATTGGTTCATCGCTCCGGGCGCAAAGGGAAGCGGCAGAAGCGCCGAGGATCCCAGCGGCGATCTTGTCAAAGCTATGGAAGAAGTAATTTCCGGCCGGACTATCCATCTGGCGGCGGGGGACTATTCCCTGGCCCGCTACCACAACCAGTACGACATCTTAGGAGACGGCATGACGGCGCTCTGCTTTAAAGTGGACAGCGTTACCCTAAAAGGCGCAGGCCCGGACAAGACCGTCATAATAATTCCCGAAGGCTACGTCGGCATACGTATGGAAAGGGACGGCGCGACGCTTGAGGATCTGATGATCATGCAGGGCGGCAGGCCGCTTCCCAATTACCGCTATAACTGGCATATGCAGGGCGCCCTTTGCGCCTGCAACAAAAGCGGGATTAGCGTTCGGAACGTGGCCATATACAGTCTGCAAAGCACGGACGAACCTTACACCAGGCCTTTCTCCATCTACAGCGTCACGGACTTTTCGGCGCAGAACGTCTGCGTTCTGGCGCCCAACTGCGCCAGCCCGGTTTTTCTCGATCAGGTCAGCGACTGCACGCTCGACAAAATTACCGTCTCCTGCGCCGGCGCGGAAGGGCAGCCGGCCGTTTACGTCGGCAACTGGCCCTGGGGCGTCAGCAAAGGTCTTTCCTTCGGCAGCGTTCTCATAGCGGACGCTTATATGCCCTTTAAGGTGGAAGCGGAGAACGAGGTCGTGATCGAGGACTCAGCTTATTACGGGTGTGTTGCGGAAAGCGCGTTCGATGCAGCGGCTGACGTTTTGGAAACAAACTGCCTGTACTACGCGGCGGGCACGGAAGATCCGGGCTTCCAGGAGATCGACGGGTATATGCTTACGCCGACGAATCCTCTTTATGATTACGTGGGGTGGCGCGCGGTGCCCGAACCCACCGCCTTCGGCCTTCTGGCCTTCGCGGCCCTCCTCCTCCGCAGAAAGTAAGCCCATACGTTCGTTGGTCGCTCGCAAAAGGCATGTGACCTTGGCAAACAGGCTTCGCTAAGTTTGCTTACGGGTACATGCCTTCTTGCTTCGCTCCCAACAAGCGCAGGAGCAAAGTCGGCGTATACCCCTAAGTGAACTCACGGAGGACGCAAATCAAGGCCATGCACGCGTAGTCCGTGAACGAGGGGGATACGCCGACTTTGCGACGGTGGGCGGAACGAAATCTCAGCGGAGGTGCGCTATCAAAAGCGCTGCCATGAACAGGAAGAGCAGCGCCATGCCGACGCGGATCGCCACGCCGCCCTTACGCTGAACTTTCAGCATGAACTGCGACCTAAGTCCGAAAGCCGCCAGGAAAGTTAGGACGATAAGCGGCAGAGCGAAGAGGAAGTTGTAGAAAAGTAGCCACAGCCAGGCAGTGACTCTCGCCGGATCGTTCTTGATGATTAGATTGATGGTCGGGATATAGACTTGGCCCGTGCAGACGGATTCCAGAAGAGAAACAAGGAAGCCCGCTAAGAATACGCCGAAGAGCCAACGCTTCCTGCCGGCGTAGGCGGAAAGGATCTTGGTGATGAGAGACCTTAGTTTCGGCGGAAGCTTCAGGGTAAGGTCTTCGCTTTCCTTGGCGCCCGTGCCGTTCCTTTTCACGGCAACGGCGTCCTTGATGGAAAGGACGGCGCAGACTAGGCAGAAGATGATGAGCGCGACATCGAAAGCGAATTTGATCTTCGGGAAGATGGTAAGAGCTTTTATGACGTTCAGGAAACCCAAGCCCAAGGCCAGGTAAGTAAGAAAGACCGCGAAGGTGAAAGTAAGCCCTGTTGCGATTATTTCGGATTTCGAGGAGCCGTAAACGGAAAGCAGCGAAATGAAAAGGATGAGAGTAGCGAAGGCGCAGGGGTTGATGCCGTCCAGAAGCCCGTTGATGAGGACGCTGGCGAAAGTGAAGCTCCGCATCTTCTCTTTGGCGAGCTCTTGGGAATTTTCCTGCGTTTCCGGTTCATAAAGCGGAACGTCCTGTCCCTGGAGGGCCGCTATATGGACGGGCAGGGAGTTGGTTATCTCACTGATGCCGTAGAAGACGTTGGTGTACAAAAAAAGCGAGACCGGGGCGTTCTTTTTGTTCTCCAGCTTCAGTTCCTTTTCCAGTTTCAAAAGCAAAAGGTAGTTCTCCTCTTCCTCGAGGGGGAGGTCGTGAAGCGTGATCTCCTCGAAGGCGCCTTCTAGGTCATGGAGGAAGTAAAGCGTATCTTCGCACTCCCGGCAGTCCGAATGGAAGAAGCGCAGATTGATCTCGGAGGCCAGACTTGGGCCGGAAACGGCCAGGAAAAGCCCTGTGAGGGCCAAAAAGAGGCCTTTCTTAACTGTCCTGGGTAGTTTTATCACTTTTCGGCTTCGGCCTCGTTTTGGGGCTTAGGGAACTTCGGGGTGTCTATGCGGAGGATGTTGAACTTGCACCCGGCGTCCACGGAGATCCTGATGCTGCCGTAGCGGGAGTAGGTCTTGTCCTTGATCCTGAAGACCGTGATGCGGTTGGTTATGGAGTCCAGAGGTTCCTCAACGCGGAAGGAGAGGAATTTTTCGGGCTTTTTGTCCTCTTCCGGGGGAGCGCCGAAAAGATCCTCCAAGAAATAGACGTGCAGAGGGGAGACCGGTTCCCTGAAATGCTGGATGACGGTGACGGTCTGGGTCGGGGCGTCGCTTTCCATGAAGCTCAATTGTTTCGGGTTCAATTCCACGCAGGGAATGATGGGAACGGTGACGTACCAGCTCGCGACCGGCTTTTCCTGATCGTCGCTCTCGATGTAAACGGTGTAGTTCTTCGGGCCTTTCTTCAGTTCGCCGCTGAGGTCAAGCGTGCAAAGGAAGGTGTTCGTTTCGCCGGGGGCTATTGTAAGCGGGGCGTCCGGGCTGACCTTTGTGCAGGCGCAGGAGGGCCGAAACTTTTTGATGTTTAAGGGGTCGGTGCCGGTATTGGTGATAAGCATGGAGAGCTTTTTTTCGCCGTGGGCCAGGGAGTCTTCGAGCAGAAGCCCCGGCTTGACGGGGAAATCGATAACGGGGGACGCGAATACGTTCCAACTAATAAGCAGCGAAAAGAACAGCAAAAATTTAGTTTTCATGAGATTTCCTAATCTTTGCATGATATTCCTCCTCCTTTCTAAGCCTGGAGGAGAAGAGGCCGACTAAAAAATACCAACCGTAAGCTAAGTGCGATAGGAAAACGCCCAGGACCGTGAAGGGCGTGAGTTTCGGATGAAGAATGAAAGCAAAGAAAATCGAGAGCGCGAAATAGATGACCAGTACGACGAGGTAGAGAAGGCTGAAGAAATACAATTTTGGCGTAAGGAAAGTCAGAGGCCCCAACAGCACGCCCAGAAGGAAGAGCGAGGGGACGAAATAGGCGAATCTCCGGGAGGTCTCCGGGAACTTCTTTACGAAATATCCGCGGTGCAGAGCGTACTGCGTAAGCTGGCGGAAATGGCCCTTGAAAAGGTGGCGGCGGTGGTGGCAGACTTCCACCAGAGGGTCGTAAACGATGTTGTAGTTCAGCTTCTTGGTGACGGTCAGGCAGAGCTCCGTGTCTTCGCCCGGCCAGAAGTTGGTCTGGAAGCCGCCGGCTTCCTGGAAGACGTCTTTCCTCAAGGCCAGGTTGCAGGTCGGGTAATCGTCCACCATGCGCCTGCGGTCCACCAGGTAGCGGTAGGAGTAGCCGCCGCTCATCATCTTAGATTCGTAAACGGCGCCGCCCACCTTCTGCCAGAAGGCGTCTTCCGGAGGGGTAGTGCCGGGGCCGCCGACGCCGGCCAGCCTTTCGTCCGTAAAGTTGCCGGCCAGTTCCGAGAGCCAGTTTTCCCTCGGATAGGCGTCGTCGTCAAGGAAGGCGATTATTTCGCCTTTGGCGGAATCAACGCCGAGGTTTCTCTTGATGGCCGGGAGCTCAGGCCCGGAGGGGATCACCCTGACGGAAGGATCAAGAGAATCGATCGCTTCGTCGGGAAGGACGATGATCTCATAGCGGTCCTTGGGATAATCCTGCTCAAGAGAGCGCGCAACGGACTGCCTGAGGTAAGGATTGTCGGCTTTGACCGCGATGACTATGGAGATGAAAGGCTTTTCCTTGTTGCGCTTCGGCACCCAGCTATCGTAGTAGGCCAAAACTTTCAGGCGGTAAAAAATGGCCAGGATGTCCAGCGTCATGTTGAAGACGTTGTAGAGGGACATGGAGCCCTGGCGGCCGAGGAAATTGACCGTAACGGCTTCTTCGGAGAGCTTGAAGCCGTTGTGCACGGCGAGGGCGGCCAGCTCCACGTCGAAGGCGTAGCGCCTTACCAGCATGCAGTCGAAGACGCGTTCGAGAAGCTCCCTTTTGAAAAGCTTCAGGCCGGTCTGGGTGTCTTTAACGGGAAGCGGCAGGAGCAGATAAACGAAAGTTGAGAAGATCTTGCTGGCGACTCTGCGCAGCAGGGGATAATGCTTTTTGGAGCCGAGCTGCTTGGACCCGAATACGGCGTCGCAGTCCTCTTTTTGCATCTTAACGAAAAGCGGTTCTAAGAAGGCAGGGTCTATCTCCAGGTCGCTGTCGAGGAAGAAAACGTATTTGCCCTTCGAGTGCTGGAAGGCTGTCCTTAGGGCGACGCACTTTCCGCGGTTGGTGGAGTGTGTGACGCATTTTATCGTCTCGCTCCTGGCGGCGGCTGTTTCTATTTCCTTTTGCGTGTTGTCGGTGCTGCCGTCGTTGACGACAATTATCTCAAAGCCGCCGGGAAGATCCTTGCAGCAGGTGGACTGCATGTCTTCTAGGGTGGCGCGGACCTTTTCGAGGTTCGCCCTTATGTGGCTGCCTTCGTTGTAGGCCGGCATCAGAACGGAAATTAAGGGAACGTCATTCATCTTTCTTTTTTCCTTTCTTGATGCCGTAGCTGTCGGGAAGCCTGTAGAGGCTGCGGCGGCTGATGCCGAGTTCGTCGGCGATTTGAGTTCTCGTCTTGCCGTTTTTCAATTTTCTTTCAATCAAGGCTTTCTTTATTTCATCCAAAGTCATTTTGTCGAGCTTTTCCCAAAGGGCGGCGGAACTCTTCTCTTCCTTTTTCGCGCCGGATTCGGCTAAGATCTCGGAAGGAAGGTCGCGGGGCGTCACCTCGCCGCTGGAATTCTTGATGACCAGGGCTTCGATGCAGTTGTGGATCTCCCTGATGTTGCCGCTCCAGGAATATTTCTCCATCATTTCCCTGGCGATCTTGGAGATCGTGACGTTCTTGGAAGTCTCTTTGTTGGCCTGGGCGAGGAAGTGGTCGATCAGAAGGGGAATGTCGCCCTTTCTTACTCTTAAGGGAGGCATGGTCAGCGAGACGACTTTCAAGCGGTAGAGCAGGTCCTCTCTGAAACGCCCGGCCTTGACCAGTTCGCTTAAATTTTCATTGGTGGCCGCGATGACGCGCGCCTTGGAAATGATGGTCTCGTTGCCGCCCAGGCGCTCGAATTTTTTGTCCTGCAAAACCCTTAAGAGAATGGTCTGGACTTTCAGTGGAAGCGTTCCGACTTCGTCGATGAAGACTGTACCGTCGAGTGCTTCTTCGAATTTGCCCTTGTGCTGCGAGATGGCGCCCGTGAAGGAACCTTTCTCATGCCCGAAGAGCTCGCTCATAAGGATGTCCTGCGGCGTGTTGGCGCAGTGGATGACGACGAACTTGCCTTTGCTTCGCGGGCTGGCTTCGTGGATGCATTCCGCTAAAAGGCCTTTGCCTGTCCCGCTCTCGCCTTCTATCAGGATCGTCGCGTCGGTCGGCGCGGCCTGGCGGGCGGTCTTTATGGTTTCTTTCAGGGCGTCGGAATTGCCGATGATCTTATCGAAAGCGTCAGATTTTTCTTCTTTCTCATCAAGGCGGAGCGTTTCGGCGATCTTTTCCTCGACCGTGCCGGCGCGCAAAGGTTTTGAGAGGAAATCATAGGCGCCCTTCTGGAGCGCTTCGCCCGCTTCGTCCGCGGAGCCGAAGGCCGTCATGATAATGACCGGCGTCTCGGGGCAGATCTTCTGGGCCTCCTCTAAGACCAGCATGCCGGAATCGCCAGGCATCCTGAGGTCCGTTAATATGAGGTCGAAGACGCGGTTGCGCAATAGCTCAATGGCGGTCTTTGCGCAGTCGGCTTCCACCATGGAGAGCCCCATGATGTCTTCTATGATCTCGCGGAGGTTATCGCGGGCGTTTTTTTCGTCATCAACGACAAGGATTACCTTTTTCATTTTACCTCCGGGGAATCGAGAACGTGGGTCTCGCTCTGGCGCAAGGGCGCCTTTAAGGTGACGGTCGTGCCTTTGCCGACGCGGCTCTTTATTTCTATCGTGCCGGAGTGGGCTTCCACGGCGCGCTTTATCTGCAGCATGCCCAGGCCTGTTCCGGTCTGCTTGGTGGTGTAGAAGGGATCGAACATTTTTTCAGCGGTCTCTTCCGTCATGCCTGTTCCGTTGTCTCTTATCGACAGTTTGAAGAAGTCGCCTTCCGTTTCTAGACGGACGATCAGAAGGCCGCCTTCCGGCATGGCCTCCGCGGCGTTTCTGATGACGTTTATGATGGCGCCGCGCAGAAGGTCTTCGTCAAGGAGAGCAGGGGGAACAGCCGAGAGATATTGCTGGATGGCGATGTCCCTGGCGTGCAGCTCAGGCTCCATGACGGCAAGGCAGCGCTCGCAGAGTTTCTTGAGGTCGGTCTCGACAGGCCGGAAGGAAAGCGGCCTGGCGGCCTTCAGGAAATCTTCCACGATCCTTTTCAGTCTCTCGCTCTCGCTGATTATGACGTCCAGATCTTTCGCGATCTTCTCTTTGGTCTCAGAGTCCGGCAGCTTCATGACTAGGCGTTCCGTGAGGTCGGCCTTCATGATGATGGAATTCAGGGGATTGCCCAGTTCATGGGCCACGCCGGCCGTCAAGAGCCGCATGGTCTCGAGCTTGGAATTCCGTTCCCTGTTCTCCGCTGTGGACAGTTCCCTCGAGACGTCGGTGAAAATTATGAGCGCGACGGGGGAGTCAGGGCCTCCGCTTTTTTCCTGGAGCGGCACTATTTTGATCCTGAGCCTCAGTTTCCTGGGGTAGTTGACGTCCGCTTCCAGGGTCAGGAAAGATTCGTGCCCCGTCTTGTCGAGCTGCATCATGAGGTTCTGGTCCTTCAGGCAGTCGCTCAAAGGAAGGCCCGTGATGCTGTTCGGAAGGACGCCAAGGGTATCATAGACCGCGGCGTTGGCGAAGAGCACAACGTTCTGTTCGCTGACGGCTACGATGCCGTCCGGCAGGGCGTTCAGGAAAACGGCAAGGTCGTTCATAACGAAAGGACCTCCGCAATTTTCTCAGCTACCTGCTCGGGCTGCCAGCCGAGTTCGGAATAGAGTTCGTCGAGCGTGCCGTGAGCGATGAAATCATCCGGGATGCCGAATGAAAGAACGGGCTTCTTGAGCTGGAAGGCGATCGTTTCGCCAAGCCCGCCGATCAGAGCGTTGTCTTCCATCGTCACGATGGGAATGTCGGCGAGATCGGCAAGTGTTTCTGCATCCAAAGGCTTGATGGCGCAGGCGTCTATTACGCGCACGTCTTTTCCGTGTTTTTCCTTCACAAGTTCAGCCGCTCTCAGCGCATGGAAGACCATGTGCCCGGTCGCAACGATCGCGCAGAGGTCGCCCTCCCTCAGAGTATGCCACTTGGTAACGTCGCCGGAGAAAGCAGGAACGCTTTCATGCGGCAGATCGTAGGGGATGGTCCTCCTAGGATAGCGCACGGCCACGGGGCCGTCGTGCAGAAGCGCGTACTCGAAAACGGATCTCACGGCTTCCTCGTCCCTGGGTGAAAAGATCTTCAGATTCGGCAGGTGCCTGAGGTAAGAGAGATCGAAAGCGCCGTGGTGCGTCTTGCCGTCGCTTCCCACGAGGCCGGCTCGGTCGAGCGCCAGAATAACGTTGGCGTTGGGCAGACAGACGTCGTGGGCGATCTCATCGTAAGCCCTTTGCATGAAAGTCGAGTAGATGCCGACGATGGGACGAAGACCGCTGCTGGCCAAGCCTCCCGCGAAGGTTACGGCGTGCTGCTCCGCTATTCCGACGTCAAAGAAGCGGTCGGGGAAGTGATTGGCGAAATTCGTCATGCCCGTGCCGCCGCACATGGCGGCTGAGACGACCACGACGCGCTCGTCTTTTTCCGCCAGGTCAAGAACGGTCTTGGAGACGGCGTCGGTGTAAGTCAGATATTTTTTCTCAGCTTTTGCAAGTTCGCCGGTCGCGGGATCGAATTTGCCGACGCCGTGGTAGCGTTCGGGATTTTTTTCCGCGGGCGCGTAGCCTTTGCCTTTCTTGGTGCGGCAGTGCAATACTACCGGCATGACCTGCTCCGTGGAGCGGGCTTTCAGGATCCTGACCAGCTCTTTCACGTCGTTGCCGTCCACGGGCCCGATGTAGTGGAAGCCCATTTTCTCGAAGATGTTGTCAACGATGAAGAGGAGCTTGAACGCGCCCAAAAGGCGCATGCTGAAATTCGTCAGATGAACGCCGATTACGGGAATGCTGCTTAAGATGTTCTTGCAATTTCTCTTGAACTGGCGGTAGTGGACGTTTGAAACGAGTCTCGCGAAATGTTTGGCGATGGCGCCCTTGGTGGGAGAAATGGACATCGCGTTGTCGTTCAATACGACCGTGAATCTTCCCCTGGCGGCGTTGTTGTTCAAGGCTTCCAGCGCCAGACCGCTCGTCATGGCGCCGTCGCCGATCACGGCGACGACCTGATAGTCTTCTCCTTTGGCGTCCCTGGCGGCGGCAAGACCTAAGGCTACGGAAATGGAAGTGCCGGCGTGGCCGACAGGGTAGCAGTCGTAGGGGCTTTCCTCAGGCGTCGGGTAGCCGCTGAGGCCGTCCTTTTTTCTTAACGTGGAGAACTTTTCGCGGCGGCCGGTCAGCAGTTTGTGGGCGTAGGCCTGGTGCCCCGTGTCCCAGACAAGCTTGTCTTTGGGCGTGGCGTAAACGTAGTGCAAAGCGACCGCCAGCTCCACGGCGCCCAGGCTCGAAGCAAGGTGTCCGCCGGTCTTGGAGACTGTGTTCACTATTTCCGCTCTTATTTCGGAGCAGAGTTCGGGAAGTTCCTCGACCCTAAGTTTTCTGAGGTCGGAGGGCGTTTGCACTTTATCCAAAAGGGACATTTTTATTCCTCGCCTCTTCCTGCTGAGATCTCAGTTTCCAAGGCTTCTATGGTTCCGTCGTTCTTTTTCTGGAGTTTTTCGATCTTTTCGCGGGCGTTCTTCAATTCCGCGGCACAGAAGGTCGCGAGCTTGATGCCCTTCTCATATTCCTTCAAGCAGTCGTTTAGGGAAAGCGAGCCGTCTTCTATTTTGGCGACGACTTCCTCCAGTTCTTCCAGAGCTTTTTCAAAGGAAAGTTTTTTCTCGGTTTCAGACATAATGTTACCTAATCGGTTTTAATGGAAAAATTTGCCAAGCAGAGTGCCGAGGAATTCGCTGTCCTTTATCCAGCGCCCGACGTCGTTCAGCATCACGAAGGCGAAGAGCGCTAAGAGGAAGATAAGGCCGATGCGCTGATACCAGAGCAGGAATTTTTCCGGCAGAGGCTTTCTTCTGATGCCTTCCGCAATGAGGAGCACCACGTGACCGCCGTCCAGGACGGGCAGAGGCAGAAGGTTAAGCACGCCAAGGTTGACGGTTATCAGCAAAACGAAATTCAAGAGCACGTCGAACCCTCTCTGCGCCGCGGCGCCGGTCATCCTTGCGATGCCGACGGGGCCGGAGAGGTTGTTGACTTTAAGGGAGCCTACGAAGAGCAGCTTCAGCGTCTTCAAGGTCTCCGTAACTTTTGTCCAGGCTTTGGCGGGGGACTTCTTCAGAGCGGAGAAGAAGGGCTCCCTGACCATTTCGGAGGCCGGCCGCAGCAATATTCCGGCGTGCCCCATGTACTCCACGCGCGAGACCAGAGAAGTCACGAGCGTTTCCCTTTTGTATTTGCCGCTCTGCTGCGCTATGGCGACGCAGGCGGTCACGCTGCCGACGTTGTAGGCTTCGAAGTAATCCTCTTCGGAAAGCTGCAGCGGGCGGTCGTTCAAAGCCAGGATCTTCGCGCCTTCCAGCGTCCAGAGCTCTTCCGGAGCGTCGGGGCGCAGGCTGAGTCGGGCCCGGCCTTCCACATTCACGATGTCGAAGAGCTGGCATTTTTTCTTTTTGCCGATCGCAAGTTCAAAGTTCCTTTCCTCGGGCTGAAGAGTTTCGTTGGCCATGCGGGAAGCCGGATAGTTGGCGACCGTAACAGTCACGTTGGTGTCAGGCAGGGCGCGGATCGTCTGGGAAAGCAGTTCAAAACCGCAGAGCTCGGAAGACAATCCTTTGATGGATAGGAAGACATCGCCTTCCTTAAGAGGGGAATCGGGGCTTACGACTTTCTCAACCTGTGCGGGCGGGTACATGGCGATGCCGAGCCCCAGATAGCCTTTTTCCTCGTTGAGGTCGGGCGTCACGGTAAGGGAAAAGTTCTCGTTTTCCCTTTGTGTTTCCAGGCTGACGGGCTCGTAAAGGTTCGCTCTGATCTCTTCCACGAAAGCGTTCCAGGTCGTGATTTCAGCGCCGTTCAGTTTAAGGATCTTGTCGCCGGGCTTTATTCCGGCGGCTTCCGCGGGCGAACCGGGGATCACCGTTGACACGATGATGCCGTTGGGAGTAAGCGCGGTCTTCTGTCCGTAGCAGAGAAGTGCAATGGCTAAGGGAATGGCGAAGAAGAGGTTCATGAAAGGCCCGGCCAAAATGATGCAAAGCCTTTGCCAAACGGTCTTGGCGCTGTAGAAACGCTCGGGGGGAACGTGCTTGAAGGCTTCCTTCTCCTCTTCGTCCGGCAGGTCGCTCTGCCCGGCCATCTGAACGTAGCCGCCTAAGGGAATAATGGAAATGCAGTACGTCGTCTCTTTGCCTTTCCACTGCAGTATGGTCGGACCGAAGCCTATGGAGAAGCGTTCGACATACACGCCGCAAAGCTTCGCCGCGGCGAAATGTCCGAACTCGTGAACGCAGACTAAAAGTCCCAAGACTATGCAAAAATATATAAGCGTCAACATCTCTAATCTATTCTCTCCCGAAGCGGTCGGCTTCTAAAATATCCTCTAAGTTGGGGTCAACGATATTTTCAGTTTTACTAAGTTTCTTTTCCACAAAGCGCGGGATGTCCATGAAACCGCACTCTCCATTTAGGAAGCGCGCCACGGCGGTCTCGTTCGCGCCGTTCAAAACCGCCGGGAAGATCCCGCCCTTTCTCAGTGCCACATAGGCGAGCTCCAGGCAGGGGAAGTTCTCCCTGTCCGGTTTGCCGAATTCCAATTTGCCAACTTCGCTCAGATCAAGCCTCGCGATCGGTGAAGGCAGTCTTTTTGGATACGTCAGTGCGAACTGGATGGCCAGGCGCATGTCGGGAACGGAAAGCTGGGCCAATTGCGCGCCGTCACGAAATTCCACCAGGGAATGAACGATGGACTGCGGATGGATGACGACGTCGATCCTGTCCGCCGGAACGGAGAAGAGTCTGGAAGCTTCGATCACTTCCAAGCCTTTGTTCATCATGGTGGCGGAGTCAACGGAGATCTTCGGCCCCATTTTCCAAACCGGGTGCGCCAGCGCTTCACTTGGCGTCACGTTTTCTAAGGAAGCTTTGTCCTTTCCTCTGAAGGGGCCGCCGGAAGCGGTGATAAGAAGGCGCGCAACGCTTTCTTTTCCATTGCCCATGAGGCACTGGAAAATGGCGCTGTGCTCGCTGTCCACGGGAATGATCTCGGCGCCGGTCTTACCAGCTTCCTTGAAAACAAGCTCTCCGCCCGAGACAAGCACTTCCTTGGTCGCGATGGCAAGCCGTTTGCCAGCTCTCACCGCTTTCAAGGCCGCGTCAAGCCCGGCCAGGCCGACCACGCTCAGAATGACGACGTCGGCGGAATCTCCCAGGGAGGCGACGCCTTCGCTGCCAGCCCTCACTTCCAAATCAGGGAAGGCTTTCTTCAATTCCTCCGCGCCAACAGGATCGTCTACGGCGACTGTGCGGGGCGCGAATTCCTTAATTTGCTCGCAAAGCAAAGGCGAAAAGTGGCCGCAGGCCAGCGCTTCCACCCGGAAGCGCTCCCTTAGATTTCTGGCGACGTCGAGTGCGGAGCGCCCGATGCTGCCGGTGCAACCTATGACGGCCAGCGTTTGCATAGCGTTTTAGGAATTGAAACGATCTGTGAAAGCTTTAAGTTCCGCTGTCAAAGCCGCGCCATCCTCCGGCGTGTTGGCTTCAACGTAGCACCTGATGATAGGCTCGGTGCCGGAGGGGCGCACGAGGACCCATTCGTTGTTTTCAAAGTTGAATTTGAAGCCGTCAAGCTTGTTGCGGGAAACGACCTTGCGGCCGAGAAAAGTTTCGCCTTCCTCTTTGGAGACGGCTTCCAGGATCTTCGCCTTGTTTTCCGGCGTCAGGAAAAGGTCGGTGCGGCCGGTCCAGACGGAGCCGATGGCGGCTTTGATCTCTTCCATCGTTTGTCCCAGAGTCTTTCCGGTCACGGCCACGAGCTCGGTGATGAGCAGGCAGGCGAGGATGCCGTCCTTTTCAGGAATGTGCGCGCCGATCGTAAGTCCGCCGCTCTCTTCGCCGCCGAGAAGGACTTTGCCTTCCAATACGTAAGGCGCGATGTACTTGAAGCCGACGGGAACTTCGATGAGTTCCGCGCCGAGATACTTCGCCAGGCGGTCCAAGTAACCGGTCGTCGCGACGCTTCTCACGATGGCGCCTTTTAAGCCGCGGTTCTTGGCCAGATGCCAGGAGACCAGGCACAACACCTGGTTGGCGTTGTAGAAGGTGCCGTCGGAATCAACGATGCCGAAGCGATCAGCATCGCCGTCAGTGCCAAGGCCCAGGGCGTAGGGGCCTTCCTTGACCATCTTGATCAGTTCGGGCATGTTTTCCGCCGCCGGTTCCGGACGGCGTCCGCCAAAGGAGGGGTTCACCCAGTTGTGCAGAGCCGTTACTTCCGTGCCGGCTCTTTTCAGCATTTCGTCGAGATATTCCCTGCCCGTTCCGTAGAGGACGTCGCAGGCGACTTTCAGATTGGCTTTCTTTATGGCTTCCAGGTCCACCAGCTTCGTCAGCTCGGCGAAATAAGGCTCCCTTGGATCGAGCATAATGATCTTGCCTTCCTTATCGGCGGGAGCGACCGGCTGGTCGATGTGCTGCTCAATGAATTTCGTCACTTCCGTGCCGGCGCCTTCGCCGTGCTCGACGGAGAATTTCAAGCCCTGGTACTCGGCGGGATTGTGGCTGGCGGTGTAGTTGATGGCGCCGTCTAAGCCCATGCTGCGAATGCAGAAAGACAAAACAGGAGTGGGGCAGTCCCTTTCCGTGCAGTAAACGTTGATCCCGGCTTTGGCCAGCTGTTTGGCGGTGCGTTCCCTGAACTCTTTGCCAAGGAAACGGGCGTCGCTGCCGACAACTACGCTGAGCTCGGATTTGCCGGTCGAACGCAAATAGAGAATAATGGCGTCAACGACCCTGGCGGCATTTTCAAAAGTGAAATCTTCAGCTAAAATGGCCCTCCAGCCGGAGGTCCCGAATTTGATCTTCGCTTTACTCATTAGAATTGAACTCCTTTTTTATCGTAACTAGTAAGTTGGTGTAATCTTCAGTTGTGCGGAATTTCGCGAGCTTGGGATGGCTGGCGATGTAGTCGGCCATTGATCTGTCTCTTCTCACAGCGTCCATGAAGGCGACGGAAGCTTCCGTAAAAGCTTCCTTATGAGCTCTCAGAAGCCCGAAGTTGAAATACACGGGAGCGTATTCGCTCTCCTGAGCGATGCCCACTCTGTAGTAGCCTTCCGCTTCCTCAAGTTCGCCTTTCCTCAGGACTATGGAGCCTAGATTGTCGTAGATGATGGCCAGATCCTGGCGGGAAAGGGGAACGAAGCGCGTAGCCGTGAGCGCCGCCCGATAAGCTTTTTCCGCCTTCTTTCTGTCCGGCGGAAGCTTCAGATTGGAGGCGTGGCCGAGGTAGGCTTGGGCTTTGGCGTAATCGGGGAACCGTTCGCACAAAGGCTCAAGGATCGCCAGGGCTTTGTCCATTTCGTTCTTGCGGAAAAGCTCGATAGCTTCGCTAAGGAGGGAGCCGCCGATGGAATCGAGAAGATCGGAATAGAGGATCTTGCCTTCCGCTTCCGGGTAAAGCAGCAGTCCTGCCTTAGCCTGCTTAACGGCGTTTTCGTTATCGTTCCCGGCTGAAAGGGCCAGCGCCAGGTCGAAACGATTCAGGGCGTTGGAGGGACAATCTGTCACAAGTTCCGTCAAAGTTTTCTTCGCGCCCGGAATGTCGCCGGACTGCAGCTGGGCATATCCCAAATTGCGCCGCAGGGCTTCGCTGTTCTTCTCCCTGGCGGCTGTCTGGCTTAAAAGGCGGACGGCTTTTTCATATTCGCCCTTCATGATATAAGCGTTGGAAAGGCCGAAGAAGCCGTCCTTATCCATAGGATACTTCTCAAGGTAATTCATGAAAAGCTCCCGTGCTTTCTCTATGTCGCCGGTCTGGATGTAAAGGACGCCCAAGGAATACATGACGCTCTTGGAGTCGGGATCTTCTTTCAGGGCGCTCTCATAGTGTTCCACGGCCCTTTGATAGTCGGCTTCCTCGATGGCAGCGTTGCCGAAAGTTACGTGCTTTTTGGCAAGGGTGTCTTTCGGGGCGGAAAGCGCCAAGTTGGCACACATAAAAACCGCGGCAAAGAGAAAACTGTAAGTATAGATACGCATATTATTATTCTATCATAAAATTTCGGTATAATTGAATGAACAAACCGATAGACAATTTCCTATGCCAAGACTCAGCCTGACTATTCTTGTTTTGCTTTCGCTTTTTTGTACGCCGCAGCTTCTTCTTGCCGATGAGGGTGGAGACCAGCTCCTGCAGCAATTTTCAGCTGGCAGAAAAGATGCAATCTCCTCGCTTTGGGACCACCGCGCCGGGACAAAAAGCGCTGATGACCCTGACGGCGACGGCCTTCTGACGGAAAATGAGCTGACGGCTTACAGCACAGACCCGCAGGTTTATGATTCTGACGAAGACGGACTTTGCGACGGCGAGGAGATCTTAGGTTACCGGCTTCAGAAAGGCGTCAAGGGGCATTACACCGCGCCTCTTTACTGGGACAGCGACGGGGACGGCGTATGCGACAGCGAAGATTTAGCTCCCAATACGCCTTCCATGCGCGCATCCTTCGAAGCCTGGAGCGAGTGGTGGGAAAAGAAAGCTGAGCTTTTAGGCATCCCCTGGATAGGCCTTGACATTAAGAAGAAAGACTATGACGCCGACGGCGTGACGAATTTCGATGAATTCAATCGCGGCACCTGCCCCTTTATGAAACCAGGCAAAAAGCTGGCGTTTTTCGCGCCCGGCAGCATAACCTTAAGCAAGGATTTTGCTACGACCACGACCGTTTCCGCCGTCTTTTTCGCCGACCATTCCGTGACCGGCATGCTCTGCCTGTCCGTTTTGAATCTTCCGGGCGCCAAGGCCTTTACGAAAAGACGCCAGGGCTGCGAGATGTGCGACGGACTTTTCATGCCCTTCGACATGCGCGGCAGCGTCTTTCTTTCCCGTTACGCCGTGCCGATGGATCTCGTCGTCATCCTTCCCAAGGCTACGGAAAAAATGCCTTCGGTCGATTACCTGAGGATCCGCGACAACGAAGGATACTGGAAGGAC
The DNA here is from genome assembly GCA_017444325.1 of bacterium. Lineage (GTDB taxonomy): Bacteria > Auribacterota > UBA3054 > UBA3054 > UBA3054 > UBA3054. The sequence goes on from JAFSWV010000214.1 coordinate 24,458, forward strand.
AGGCTCGAGATAAGAAATCCCTTGTCCAAATGCGCTCCTCCTGCCTTGGAACTAATAATGCCAGGCGACAACGAGGAGATCATAGAGGATGGGAAGATCAATCTGCTCTGGCAGGGCGGAGGAAAGAATGACACTTATCATTTGAGGATCTTCATGAAGTCCGGGGATCGTCTTACAGTTTTGGAAGACAAGAAACTCAACAGGAACTGGTACAAGTTTGAACCAGATTTCTCCGGGATCTACGTTTGGCAAGTCGCCCACGAAGACGAAACCGGGTTGGCGTCCTGCGCCGAAAGCCGTAGTTTTAAATATCTGCCTTCAAGCGGCATGTTTGACGAGGACGAAGACGGCGTTACCGACAACGACGAGGCTCTTGGAGACTCCGATCCTAATGATCCTAACAGCGTGCCTCTTACCATAAGGACTCCGGAAAAGCTTCCGGACGCTTTTATAAAGGAGCATTATTATTACAACATCATGGCGAGCGGGGGAGCTCCCCCCTACGAAGTTCTGATGCTCACTCCAGGCAATCCTCCCGGTTTTCTTCTGAAAGGCGAAGGCTTGCTTTTAGGCCTGCCCGAAAGGGAAGGCACATATCGCTTTACTATAGGCGTGAGAGACCAGAACAAGATCACGCGGAAAAAAGTTTTCACTCTAGAGGTGAAACCTCAGCCCAAAAGCGAACCGGCCCCCAACCCCAAATAAAAGGGTATATTAGCGTTAGTAGCGCTCAAAGCGCCTGTTTCATCGTCCCCGTTCGCTTGATATACGCCGAGTCAGCCCCATATTAAAGGGGTTTTCGTATATTTTAAAATTTCTAATAAAGTTTTTATTTTTTCAAATTTAATAAAAAAATACATCAAAATTGATAGAAACTTGTAAAAAGCTTGCTTTATGCTGGAAATGAAGGTAAAATCATAGCGAACATTTTTTTAATTTATAAGGAGAAATTATGAAAAATAATTCCTTCAAATCGTCTATGTTTTTAAAAGCATTCCGCCTTTCCGAAGGCTTAACAATCAAAGATTTGTCCACAAAGCTCGAGGTCAACTACCGCTTTCTCTCCAACATTGAGAACAGTCGGAGCTTGGTGTCGTTGAAACTTCTGATGAAGATCTCGACCATCTTCTACAGTTTCGACTTGCCGACGGCCTTGTCGCTTTTAGCCAGCGACAAAGCGATCCTTGGCGCCAATTCGGTGGCCAGGCGCGCGAAGAAGCAAGCGGAGAAGATCATCACCGCCAGGGCGCCTCATCTTAAGGATCACCTTGTCATGACGCGCTACGGTCTTCTTATGTACGTGACTTCTCCGGAGGAGATCATGAAGCTTTCCGGCAGCCACTGCGACTTCCTGCTTCTTAACCATCGTCCTGACCGGATCAGCGCCACGACGCTGGTCGTGAGAGACGAGCGTCCGGTCAAGGGCCAGCAGTCTTTGGTCGTCAATCCCGACGGCTCAGATATCGTGACCTACGACCCCAATTATCACAAGGCGTTCCCGAGCTTTGTCATCAGCGACACGCTGGATGAAACGCCCTATGGGGTGATTGGCGCGCAGGCCGAAGCGGAACACGAGGAAAGCAAGGAATGATCCTCGGCGACGAGTCATGTACCCTTGGCAAACAGGCTTCGCTAAGTTTGCTTACGGGTACATGACTTCTTCGCCTCGGATTATTGCCTGACTCGCAGCTGAGCACGGTGCAAGCTAAGCACATATCCCTAAGCGAACTCACGGAGGACGCCAGTGCAGGCCATGCACGCGTAGTCCGTGAGCGAGGGATGTGTGCTTAGCTTGTCCTGCGGCTGTTTGTCAGCGCTTCCAGAGGATCGCCAGCATGCGCTCGCCGTGCCTGAGCGTCAGCAAAGGATCTTTGCAGGTGCGTCCGAAGAAGCCTGAGAACTTTCCGCCGAAAACGTAGATCCCGCTGTGAAGATAGCGCTTCTCCTCCTCGCGGACTTTTCCGTGCACAGGGAAGTGCGCGGTGACTAAGGGGATGAATTCCTGAATGATGAAATCGTCCCCCAAAGCCGCCTTCACGCCTTTTTTCCATATGTTTTCCGGCGTGTGGCAGCCCTGAAGTATTCCAAAGCCGCATTTGGAGACGCAGGGCTTCAGGACGAAGCGGTCCTTGTTTTTCAAAACAAAGGGGAGGAGATCGATCTCTTTCCCTTTGTAGTCCACTTTCCCCTCTCTTAAGGGGACGGTCCAGGGCACTGTACGCTCCACAGCGGCTCTCATATCGGGCGTGTATTTCTTCAGCATATCCTCGTTTCTAAGATAGGCGAAGAGTTTTTTGCTGAAAGCAATTTGCGAACGCGGGGAGCCGACTACGCAGACTTTGTGCTCTTTGTAAGCTTGCGTCAAAACGGAAAGAGCTTTGTGGTTTTTGCCCCAGTCTTCTCCCAAAAGCCGTCTGTAAATGAGGTGGATCGTTTGTCCGGCAACGCTTACGGAATCGCCGTTGCATTTCAGCTCCCTCGGGTCGACTACTATGGCGCGGAAGCCTTGGCTTCTGAAGAATTCCTGGCAGGCGTAGAATTCCCAGGAGGTTTCTTCCGTCTGCCAGTCAACGATGGCGATCGTCGGTTTAACAGGCCAGGCGCCGACACCTTTGGGGAATCTTTTACGGAAGGAGGCGTAACATTTCAGAAGGGTGTCGAGAAGATGCGGAAGTATTTCTTCCGTTGTGAAGCGGCCCTTCGGGAAAAAGGGGGAGCCTGCGATCAGGTCAAGGTAAAGGCTGTGGAAGGTGTCGAGGTTCGACATACCGGAGCAGCCGTCCGTATTCAGTTCTATCATCATCGGCCCTTTGGCGCAAGGGAAAGAATCGAAGCGTGCGCAGGGTATAAAAGAATCATAGCCAGGGTCGATCTTTACGAGCTCGCGCATGAAGCGGTCGGGCAGGCAGTCGGCAAGCCACTTATCGTTTTTCAAAGCTTCTCTGGAAAACATCTCCGAAGCTTTCAAAACCAGCTCGGAGTCGGATTGGAAGCGTTTAAGCTCTTTTTTTTCCAATACCATTGGCGCCATTTCGCCGTGGAGGAGAAATTCGCCGTATTTTATGCTTCTCTGTCTCAGAAGCGCGTGCAGTTCTTTTTTGTCAAATTCAAAACGCTCGAGATTATGGGCGTAAAAATCATTTAGCGGCTGGATGTCTGTTCCTGTTTTCACGACTTGTTTTTCCGGTAGATTAGCAATTGCTATTGTACCAGAAAGCAACCTAGTCCGGGCAGAATGCTGATAGTTCCTTTTTCGCTCACTTCCAGCGGCAGGCTAAAATTGAAAACCCGATCCAACTGATCTTTGACACTGAAGGACAACGAGAATGATCCAACCTGCAGGGGTATGCCAAGCAGCATTCCTTTTTCGTTTACGGAAAGGCCGTGAGTGGAAACTTCATTCATCTTCCAGAACAAGGGTCTTGCGCCGCCGGAAACGTTCAGCTGCTTGAAATAAAACAAGCCTTTCTCTCCAACCGGAAGAAGATTGGGAACAAATCTCATGGGCGCGTCGTTTTTATCAAAGGGGTCAAAACCTTCCCTAAGTTCTTCATTATCTGGAAAACCATCGCCGTCGCTGTCTTTTTCAGAGTCGTTGTCAAGTATGAAAAAGGAACGCATCTCACTTGAGATCTGGCCGTTTGCGCTTTGTGCCGAAACTTGCCAGAAATACCGCCCTTTCATCTCCGGGGCAAAAAGCAGATTCTCCTCGCCTAGAGAGTATTCGTAAAAGACAGGGCCTGTTATTGTCAAAACATAATTGGTCACCAAATTGTCTTCACAAGTCCAGGAAAACGTGAACGGGCCGGAATGCTCCGCATTGTTTTCAGGCGCTGTCAGCGCGGGGCGGGGAGGCAAAGGAGAAGCGTAGTTGACCTGAAGCAGGGTTGGAAGAGTACCGTCTTTTGTCTTTATCATGACTTGCCCGGATTCTTCCCAATCCTTATCCGAGATTAGTATGAAGCGCAGAGTCTCGCCGGGGCGGGCCAAAAACGGCAGGCCAACAGTCCCCTCAGGAGCAGAAGGAAACTTGTCTTCCGGGAGGAACTGCGCGTTCTTATAATCCAAAACGAAACAGTCGGAGGTGTAAACCAAGCCGGTAACTATTCCGCTGGAGATAAATGAGACTTCAAAAACATTGGTCTCCGAGACGCCGGTTAGAAGCGCAAGATTTTCCGGGGTAAACTTGACGGTTGTGCCGTGGTGATCAAAGAAGGGACATACTCTGTTATTGTAGTTTTCTTTTGAAAGGCGGTTTTCCGGAATGCTTATTTGAAATATTGAAGCGACGGCGCTCCAGTAGGCTTGCCAGGCGGAAAAAGAAAGTTCGTATTCAGGGATCAGAGGATGAGCATCCAGGGAGTCTGTGATCCCATCGCCGTCGCTGTCGGCCATGTAGGGGAAAAGACCTAGGGAAACTTCCTCGCCGTCGGAAAGTCCGTCTTGGTCGGTGTCATTTAGCCCCGGCCAGGCTCCGTATTTCTCGTATTCGCTGTCGTCGGAGAGACCGTCTTCGTCGCCGTCGGACAAAAGCCTGAAATTAAGGCTGCCGCTTGGCGGCGAAATTCCTAAAACAGTGTTTTCGTTTCCTGCGGGATTGAAGGCCAAGGTTAAAAAATTAGTGGAGCGGGCCTTGATCTGCTTCTGGATCGGTTCTGCCATAGGCTTTATGCCGGTGACCTTTTTGATCAGGTAATCGTAGGAATTCGGGAGTTTTCTAGCCAGGGAAAAATAGAGGTCCTTATTTTCGCCTTCCAGCGCCAAGGAGGCGAAATGGCGGCCGCAGGATATTCCGTCAGCCTCCTGCAAATATTCCCAGCTTGTTCCGTCTTCGCTTATTATGACGATATAATCGCTGAAACTTTTGACTAATTCAAGGGAGGTGTCGTATTTCCTGTACCCTTTGTCGCTTATGGAAAAGGCCAGGCTGCCAAGCGCAACTTGTGTTAGGAAAACGGAAGCTGCAATCAGGACAAAGATTATTTTTTTCATATTCAGTGCTCCAGCATTTCTTTTAATTTGTTGCAGATATCATCGTATTTGTTTCCTGGAGGAAGAGTGATATCCACCAATTCACCGTGTTCCATAGCGAGTGTGAGATGATCGTCATGGGAAAGGGAAAGCGTATTGTACAGGGAGGCGGAGGCGACGTTTACCCTTTTGTCGCCGTGGCCGGTAATCAAATCATCCGTAAATTCCCCGACCAAAAACAGGACCGGGAAATTAGCGTCGATTTTTTTCAACCTTTCCGGTATGCTTTTGGAACCTCTTGCCAGAAGTTTTAGATTGGCTGTTGTGGTCTTTGTCTTGTTGAAGATATCGGCCACTTTTCTTACTTTGCGCCCCAGCTCGTTTTGAAGCATGACGTTCGCTATATCGGAGC